>JAYVHZ010000104.1:0-9822 GCA_043770645.1 Undibacterium sp.
GGCGATCAACAAAAAATCGTCGGCAATTTGTCTGGTGGTGAACGCGGTCGTTTACATCTAGCAAAAACTTTACTGCAAGGCGGCAATGTTTTATTACTCGATGAACCATCGAATGATCTGGACGTTGAAACTTTGCGTGCTTTAGAAGATGCGCTTTTGGAATTCGCTGGTAGCGTGATGGTGATCTCGCATGATCGTTGGTTCTTGGATCGTATTGCGACACACATTTTGGCTTTCGAAGGTGATTCACAAGTAAGCTTCTTTGACGGCAACTACCAAGAATATGAAGCAGATAAAAAGAAACGTTTAGGTGAAGAAGGTGCAAAACCGAAGCGTATTCGCTATAAACCTTTAACAGTTTAATTTCGATTCGACTACTTCCTCAAGGAGCTCATGATGCACACTAGCTTATTCCGCGTCGTTCTAATCGGCAGTATTTTCATCGGCTCCTTATTATTCACTAATAAAGCCTGGGCATTCAGCGATAAAGCTTCAGCCGGGGCTGTGGTCGTAGTCACGAAGCTAGAACCATTTGTCGTCAACTTGTCCAGCTTTGACCGTTTTTTACAAACCATTATTACCTTACAACTAAGCAGACCAGAGCTAACCGAAAAAATCAAAACATCCATGCCCATGATACGCCATGCTGTCATCATGACCTTGAGTGGCAAAGAGGGCGAGGATGTCCAAGACAGTGCGGGGAAAAAGCTACTCATAGAAGAATTACGCAGCCGCATCAATAAAGCCATCTCTGCCAAAGATGACGATGGGGTCATCGATATTTTCTTTGAGAATTTTGTAATTCAATAAGTTTTGTGATCCAATCAGCCATGATTTTTCTTTGCAAAGTGGTACATGTATCAGCTTAAATCAGCAGTCGCGGCTGAAATCGAAATCAAAAAAAGTCGCTTTCTCGGTCAGCTTTATCCCATCTATAGTCGCAGCGAATCACAAGTATTACTCAATCAAATTCGTGCACAGCATCCCAATGCTGTGCATGTCTGTTGGGTTTTATTGTGCGAAGGCGATTCGGGTTTAGATGATGATGGCGAGCCATCTGGCACTGCCGCCAAACCCATGTACAACGTCTTGGTACATAAAGAACTCTTCAATGTATTGGCAGTGGTGGTGCGCTATTGGGGCGGCACCAAACTGGGAGCTGGCGGTTTAACTCGCGCTTATGGACAGGCGATTTCCGATGCGTTTAAGAACGCAGAATTAATTGCGATTGAAGTATTGAGCGAAATCCAACTAGCAGTTAGTTTTGCTGATGAATCGCAATTGCGCCATATCTGCGATCACTATCAAGCTAGTATTGTGCAAGCCGATTATGCGGAACGCGCCATCTTGACGATCAAATTAAAAGCCAATCAGGTCGATGCCTTTTATCAGGAAGCATTCAATCTGCTGCGCGGCAATCTGGAGCGTCTGAGCGAAGTGTGAGCGTCACAACAAGGCAGCAATTTGCGCACTCGCGAATTCCGTTGGACTGGCTTTAAAGCCGGTTTTTGCATAGCGTTGCCAGCGTCCAAGTACAAATGTCGTGAGCAAATTCGCACGCATCGCGACTTCGGATTCTGCGACCTGCCCCTGCACTCCAGCCTGCCGCAAGGCTTGCTTATAAGCCAGTTCAACTCTGTCCATGAATTGGTTCATACGAACTTGTAAGCGCTCATCTTCATTGACTAAAGCATCACCGATCAAGACCTTAGTCATACCTGGATTGCGCTCTGCAAAACTCAACAACATTAAGGTGATGCCATGTGCTTGTTGTATGCCGTCTTTGTGTTGCACACTAATTTGATTAATCAGACCAAACACCGTCGTCTCGATAAATTCAATCAAACCTTCAAACATCTGTGCTTTGCTGGCAAAGTGTCGATACAGCGTCGCTTCAGATACATCGATTTTTGCGGCTAGCGCTGCGGTGGTGATTTTTTCACCTTTTGGATTTTCTAGCATGGCCGCTAGTGTTTGCAAAATCTGGAGCTTGCGCTCACCTGGCTTGGTGGTAGACATAGTTTTTTATGGTATGAAAAGTACAGATCAGATGTGCTAGCTAAACATGCGCAATTGGCGTAAGCGCTGCGTTAATTCGAATACTGATTTTACTGTGATATCAGCACTGGCAGAAATACTTTTCTGTTGCACATGCTGTCCGTGTCCCGTCACCATGACAGTGCGGATGCCGATTTGTTTGGCGGCGATGATGTTGGCCACACTATCTTCGACCAAGATACATTGACTTGGCTGCCAGCCGTGTTGCGCTAAAAGTTTACGCAAGTAAGGCTTGCTAGGCTTAGGATGGGACTTTCCGTGGACGCGCATATTTTCTATCGAGATATGGGCGGCAAAATGACGGTGTAGATTGAAATGTCGGATCGCTTGTTGTGAGTAGTCTTGTGGTGCGTTCGTGAATAGAATTTTTTTGCCTGGCAATCGGGCGAGTATTCTTGATAGACCACGTTCTCTTTTGAGTAAATCCGGCAAGTGATCGAATCTGTGGGCTTCGCGTAGGAAATCTTTTTCATTCACGCCGTGATGGATGACCATGCCTTTTAGGGTTGCGCCATAACGTTGTAGATAGTCGACTCTTAATTGGTTGACGGTTTCTGGGTCGGATGGATGGTTTGCCTCAGCTAACACTTGCGTGATATAGCGGGTCATGTTATTGGCTATGCTGGGGAAGACTGCTGCGCTGGCGTTGTGTAGGGTGTTGTCTAGGTCGAATAGCCAGATGGTTTGTTTTGGATTCATGGTTGGTTGGCTTGGCTATGCTTTCAAAGTCATTTGATAATCGGAAATCAAATTACTGACTTTTCTAATCTGAACGTCCTATGGTCGGGGGTGGCCCGACAGCCACATCCTTTCTTTGCTTCGCCAAAGAAAGGATGCAAAGAAAGGCGACGCAGGCGCCCCGTCCACTGCGCTGCTTGCAAGCAGCTTAGAGATTGATGGCGCAAAGCATGCTTTGCGAAACCCCATCAATCTCCCTTCGGGTTCCCAATTGTGCAAGACAAAAATGGGGAGAGTCAGAAACTCGCTTCGCTCAGACATCTGACTCTCTTTTTCCCATTTCTGTCCCGCACAATTGGCAGTGTCACATGCGGGAAAACCGATGGATCAACGTAAAGAGAAATTACTCAATTCGACAGTTACACATCGTTCAAATCAGACATTCACCAACCAGTCTGAAAACGCTCTCTGACAATTCCAGATGCTATGAAACCACTATCCCAAAGCTCAAATCTAACTCCAGGCTCGACGACTGGGCTGAACAGCTCTGGTGCAAGTACGACACATCGAACAAAAATTACCTCTCCAGACTTAAATGTGCCTGCTTGTTCAATCCACATACCAACAGTATTCAAACCATCGACACCGTCCATTTGCATCGGCACTCGCCGATGCAACGACTCATCAAACATAAACCAATGCCGGCGATCCGCGGAATGTTCCCTAAAGTGAAACTTAATTTCCGCAGAAAATTGAGGCAAAGGAATCATCTAATTATTTAAGAATGTCATCTATCAATAGGAACATATTCCGCTAACCAGAAATTTCATTCTCGGGATGCAGTGCTAGGCGCTTCCCACAGCAATACTCAGGTATTGCGAGGACAAGCAACAACGCAATGCGCCCGAAAATGAAATTTATAAATGAGATTTATGCTAGTGGGATCGAATCATCGTACCGAAAGCTTGCTCCGTTAAAATCTCAAGTAGCAAAGAATGTGGAATACGTCCGTCGATAATGTGCACCGTATTCACACCTGATTTCGCAGCATCCAAAGCGGAAGAAATCTTCGGCAGCATGCCGCCTGAGATTGTGCCGTCTGCGAACATTTCGTCGATTTCTCTGGCGGATAAGTCGGTTACTAGATTGCCTTGTTTGTCCAACACACCTGGAATATTCGTCATCATGATTAGCTTTTCGGCTTTCAGGATTTCGGCTATTTTGCCTGCGACTACGTCGGCGTTGATGTTGTAGGCTTGGCCGTCTTCGCCGAAACCGATAGGGGAAATGATAGGGATGAAAGCGTCGTCTTGTAGAGCTTTAACGACTGCAGGATTGATTGCGTCGATTTCGCCTACGAAGCCGATGTCTAGGAATTCGCCTGGGTTTTCGCGGTCTGGCATTTTCAGTTTGCGGGCGCGGATTAGGCCGCCGTCTTTGCCTGTTAAACCAACCGCTTGACCGCCATAATGATTGATCAGCATGACGATGTCTTGTTGTACTTCACCGCCCAAAACCCATTCCACGACTTCCATGGTTTCTTCGTCAGTGATACGCATGCCTTGGACGAAAGTGCCTTGTTTGCCGACTTTTTTCAGAGCGTTGTCAATTTGTGGGCCGCCACCATGCACGACGACTGGGTTCATCCCGACCAACTTGAGCAAAATCACGTCGCGAGCGAAGCCGTGTTTTAAGCGTTCTTCTGTCATCGCGTTGCCACCGTATTTAACAACGATGGTTTTCCCATGAAACTTACGAATATACGGTAAAGCTTCAGCAAGAATTTCCGCCTTAATTTCAGGCTCTACACCGGCTAAACGGTCAGAAGTTTCGTGAGGGATGTTTGTCGTAATGCTCATATTAAGGGTATCCTATGGAAGAATCGTGGTCTTAGTCTGAATTTTACAGGCAAATGAACCTTCGTTAAAACCTGAACAGGTATTTTTATTCATGCCTCACCTTGCAGAATTACCTCAGCAGCTAGAAGCCATGCGCCCGGCCTTGTATCGTTTCGCGATGCTGCAGCTCAGAAACACGGTACATGCAGAAGATGCGGTACAAGAAACCTTGCTAGCGGTTCTAGAAAAGCCCGCAAATTTTCAAGGCAACTCAAGCTTACGCACCTATGTCATCGGGATTTTGAAATTCAAAATTATTGATTTTCTGCGTGCTGGAAATCGTGAAGCGCAGTTCACCGACTTTGGCACCGAAGATCAATCGGATGAAGATATAGTCGATCAACTATTTCATGCGAATGGTCACTCCGTAGAAGCTGCCAGTGCTTGGGGCGCTCCCGAAGCAACTTTACAACAGAGCGATTTTTTCAAGACCTTAGAGATTTGTTTAGAGAAATTGCCAGTACAAACCGCGCGGGTGTTTATGATGCGCGAGTGGCTGGAATTATCTACCGAAGAAATTTGTAAGGAATTAGGTGTGAGCACGTCTAATCTCTGGGTTCTCCTATATCGTGCACGATTGCGTCTGCGCGAGTGCTTAGAACTGAATTGGTTCGCTCATACAACCACTAAAAAATAGAGTTCTTTATGTTATTTCTTTATACCTGCAAACAAGCACACCAGAAACTCTCTGAGAATTTAGATCGACAACTCAGTCTGGCTGAGCGTGCACAACTTAAATTACATCTGAGTATGTGTCGTTCTTGTAGTAATTTTGGCACGCAAATGCGAACGATACGAAGTGCAATGAAACAAATGGCAGCAGGAAAGTCCTCGGATCAGGATTGAACCGCTAAAAACGACGGAGCAAAAAACACAAGGCCTGCGTTTCAGTTACCATAGTAACTTCTTGCATTTTGGCGCCTACGCCGATTGGATACATAATGCCGACCGATTCTACTTATCAAGCAATCCCCGCCATACCTGTCTCGCAACGCATACGCGAACGTATCGTCAACGCCAAAGTGCGTTATCACGCCAATGACAATATCGCCGACTTTATCGAACCTGGTGAGTTAGACCAATTGTTGACTGAAGTCGAGGGTAAATTGCGCAGCGTATTGGAGAGCTTGGTAATCGACACCGCCAGCGATCACAACACTTTGGATACAGGACGACGCGTCGCCAAGATGTATTTGAATGAGATTTTCAAAGGCCGCTATTTGCCGATGCCGCCGGTGACAGAGTTTCCGAATGCCTCGCACTTGAACGAGCTGATGATCATCGGTCCGATTACCGTACGCTCAGCTTGTTCGCATCACCTCTGCCCTATCATCGGCAAAGTCTGGATAGGCGTGATGCCGAACGAACATTCCAATCTGATCGGCTTGTCAAAATACGCGCGCATCGCGGATTGGATTATGAGCCGTCCACAAATTCAAGAAGAAGCCGTGGTGCAATTGGCAGATACACTGCAAGAAAAAATGCAGCCAGATGGTTTGGCAGTTGTGATGGAAGCAGATCACTTTTGTATGCATTGGCGCGGCGTCAAAGATATGGATTCAAAAATGATCAATAGCGTAATGCATGGCTCGTTCTTAAAAGATCCCAACTTGCGCCGTGAATTTTTATCGCTGATTAAAAAATAAATCCTGCAAGAACACTAACCGTGATGAGGAATACCGTATGTTAGTTCGTCTTTTATATGCCAGCCGCGCTGTCAATGGAAATTTGAGTGAAATGGTACAAAGCATCACGCAACAATCGCGTGATCATAATCCTCAACACGGGATCACCGGCATACTGTGCCACAGCGATCAGGTCTTCATGCAAGTATTAGAGGGTGGTCGCGAGGCCATCAACACATTGTATTCACATATTTTGCGTGATCCTCGCCATACCGATGTGATCTTGCTCGACTATGAAGAAATCAGCCAACGCCGCTACTCTGGTTGGACCATGGGACAAGCGAATTTAGGCAAAATCAATCCATCGATCTTATTGAAATATTCCGCTTTACCTGAGCTCAACCCACATCGCATGTCGGGCAAGATGTCACTGGCCTTGATTGAAGAACTGATGGCAACCGCTGCCATCGTCGGTCGTTCTTAAGCACCAGTTCACCGACACTCAGTCTTACTGCATTTGGGCGTAACTGGCGCTCACGATATCGGGTACCGGGGCATCTAGCGCAGCGCAAACGCTGCGCAATAAGTCCGCACCATCAGCACTAAGTTTGAGATCACTGGCTTTTAACATCAAGCGGATTAAAAACGGTTTTGCTAGCGGTGCCAGTTGCTGAAATTTATCCAAAGCTTGCTTCACTTCAAAAAAATCGAACTGATCACGTCTCGAAAATTGCGCAGCTTGCAAACCCAATTCCGGCATACTATTCACGGCCTTCATAAACGCTTGTGGCGCAAGCTCAACAGAAAATTCTGTCGTCGCCATTAAAGAAATCAGTAAGGCTGTTTCTTTTTGCAGCTGAATCAAGCCCTGATATTTCACACCCACATCACGCCCAGCAAGGGGACTTAAACGGCGTTGCAAAACCGTCTGCAATACGAACTCCGCTTGCGATACTTTCTGGTCGGCGGCAATTAATCGCGCACTGATACCGAGCAACTGCTGACGCTGATCAGCATCCAATAATTTCAACGCAGGCATCGCCAGATCTAAGACTGGCAAACGCATGCTGACCGCCATTTTTTCTACGGCTTCGTGCAATAAACTGACTAATGCACATTGCTGCGGAACGGCTTGACGCAAAGCAGATAACTGGATTTGAAAGCTAGTTGGATCTTTACGATCTAGTAAAAGTGCATAGACCAAGGCGCTCGCCGCTTTCGGGTCGCGCGCGGCTTGTACCACTTCACTTGGGATATTGACCGCGGTGTCAGTCTGCTTCGCGACGGGAGCTACGGCCGATACATTGTTTGCATTCGCAGGTTTGGTAGCATTCGCAGGTTTGGTAGCATCAGCAGCCTGATAACCAAATTCAGGATGAAATCCTAAGGGTGATAAAGTCACCGTCGATGTTGATGATTGCGCTGAACTCGCACCTGCCCCGCTAGCAAATCCCATCATCGCCGACTGCGCATCAACGGCCACCTCGGGCGGCAATTCGCTGGCATCTAGCAGCTCAACATTGCGTCCATACAAGCGCTGTAAACGTTGTTGCAATGGCGGATGTGTCGCGAATAGACCAGATAGCAAATTAGGACGTGCAGCACCAAGAAACATGTGCGACAACTGTTCTGCATTTGGATTTTTAATGCGCGAACCGCATTGATTCGAACGCGTGAGTCCACCGATTTTACGCAGAGCACCGCCGATACCATCGGGGTTGCGCGTGAATTGCACGGCACTGGCATCTGCTAAAAATTCGCGTTGACGAGAAACTGCCGATTTGATTAAGCGACCAAAAAAGATACCGATATAGCCGATCACGAACAAAGCCGCACCAAATACAAACAAGACCAATTGTATCGATGGCCCTTTCTCGTCACGGCTACGTCCGCCACCAAATCGAGCGCCCCACTCCATCATGTGCTGACCGAATCCAGCTAGCATTTGTATGCCAAACAAAACACCGATTAGCTTGATATTCATGCGCATATCGCCGTTCAGAATATGGCTAAATTCATGCGCAATCACGCCTTGCAATTCATCACGACTCAAACGCGTTAATGTACCTCGGGTAACAGCGACCACAGCTTCGTTCTGATGGTAACCAGCGGCAAAGGCATTGATCGCATCCTCCTCATCCATCACATAAACGCGCGGACAAGCCATGCCTGCAGCTAGAGCCATTTCTTCCACAATATTGAGCAAACGACGTTCTTGCAGATCCCGCGAATCGGGTTGCACCAATCGACCACCGGCCATACGCGCAACAGCGTCGCCACCATCTTTGAGACGCGACATTTCAAACAACATGCCACCACCTATGAACAACAAAGTCACCGCGGTGTTGGTGAAAAAGAAGCCACGCGGATAGGTGTAAATGCCAGTCCCGTATTGCCCTTTCATCCAAATCCATAGCAAGGCCAAGGTGCCGTTAACTGCCAGCACGATAGCGATCACCGCAAGCGTAAACAAGAATAGTAATTTCTTACTTTCTCTATGCGCTTGCGCTTGATGTTCAAAAAAATTCATGATCGCTCACTCAAACATGGATTATGGCGGCACCGATTACGGGGTATGGCCAGACGCATGAAGTTCAATTAGAAAGAAACCTTGATCGCCTTGCGCTCTTCTGGTGCTTCGGTTGATTCCAATAATTCGGCAATCTTAAAACCAAACATGCCAGCAAAGATATTGCCTGGAAATTGTTCACATGCCGTGTTGTACTGCATCACGCTATCGTTATACGCTTGACGCGCAAACGAGATTTTGTTTTCTGTGCTGGTCAGTTCTTCAGTTAACTGCAGCATATTTTCATTGGCTTTTAAATCTGGATAAGCCTCCGATAAGGCAAACATCTTTCCGAGCGAAGACGCTAATGCACCTTCCGCGTTCGACAATTGATGCACGGCAGCAGCGTTGCTTGGATCACCCGCAACCTTGGCATTGGCCGTCACAGCTTGATTACGCGCCGCGATCACCGCTTCCAGCGTCTCACGCTCATGCTTCATGTAGCCTTTAGCGACTTCCACCAGATTCGGAATCAAGTCGTAGCGGCGCTTTAGTTGCACATCAATTTGCGCAAACCCATTTTTAAAGCGATTACGGAAGCTGACTAAATTATTGTAAGTGCTAATCGCCCAAAAAATCAGCGCGCCAACGATGAGTAAAAAAATAATGAATCCCATATCATTCTCCTGAAAAAAAGAGCTGCAAAAATATTTTGCAGCTCTGTGATGTTACTGATGGTCTTACTTGGTTTCTTCGTTCAAATCAACTTTGCTTGGTGTTACCAGCATCGCTTTTAGTTCATCTTCGGTAATGTATTCAAATACCTTGACCACCTTACGCACACCATTCACACCTGCCGCGATCCGTGCGGCTAAATCACCTTCGCGATGCGTCACGCGTCCCATCAAAAACACCGTACCTGCTTCAGTGACCACCTTAAACGCGCTGTTGTACAAATCTTTGGTATCAACAATGGAAGCTTTTACCTTGGTGGTAATCACCACATCAGATGAACGTGAAGAGAAATTCGATAAGCCAGAAACCAGCAACTCAT
>JAYVHZ010000105.1:0-2940 GCA_043770645.1 Undibacterium sp.
GGTATTTGATATCGCAGGTCAGAAGGTCTCTGCCAAAGTCACCAGTTTGCGTAAATTGGATTGGGGTTCGATGCGCGTCAATTTCTTTGTCGTGATAAATCCTAAAGCGATGCAGGATATGCCACAGACCTTCATCACCGCTTTCCGAGTGCCTGATGAACAAAAGCAGTTCACGAATCAACTCACCTTAGACTTCCCAAATTTGACCGTAATGGATGTGGGTGCGATTCTCAAACAATTACAAGATATTTTGGATCAGGTGATTACGGCGGTTGAGTTCCTGTTCTTGTTCACTTTGGTGTCTGGCGTATTGGTCTTGTATGCTGCTCTCGCTGGTTCGCAAGACATCCGCATGCGTGAAGCCGCTTTGCTCCGCGCCTTAGGTGCGACGCGTAAACAGCTTTCGCAAGCGCAGTGGGTAGAGTTTTTGTTAGTTGGTAGTTTGGCTGGTGCGCTTGCCGCCTGTGGCGCGTTGGCGATCGGTTGGGCACTCGCGACCTTTGCATTTAAATTCGCCTGGACATTCTCTCCTGTTGTCATTGGCGCGGGCATCGTTGTTGGTGCAGTCTGTGCTTTGATTGGCGGTTGGTTAGGTTTGCGCAATGTCTTGAGCCAACCACCTTTAATGTCTTTGCGGAATAGTTGAACAAGTTTATGCAAGAACAGGAAGAAAAATCCAATTTGTATGAGTTAATCGGTGGTGCCGATAAACTCAGAGAAATGGTCGATCGATTTTATGATTTGATGCAATTGGAAGCCGAGTTTGCTGGTATCAATCAAATGCATCCGCAACCGAATGACAGTTCGCGCGATAAATTGTTTTGGTTTTTATCGGGATGGATGGGTGGCCCCAATCTCTACATAGAGCAATTTGGTCACCCACGTTTGCGTGCTAGACATTTACCGTACAAGATCGGCGTTGCTGAACGTGATCAATGGTTACGTTGCATGGCGTGGGCGATGCAAGATGTCGGCGTCGCTGAGCCTTTGCAAGAACATTTAATGAGCTCGTTTTATCAGACTGCTGATTGGATGCGCAATACGCCTGGATAGTTCGGGGACGGAATAGCTTTTTTCCCACTCCCGTAAGCGGGAGAGGGCTAGGGTGAGGGTAGTTCAGAAATGGTGGCGTCAATTCAATCACGCTAAGATGGGTACCGGTGGAAAGCACGTTTTACTCAAAAGTTTGATGGTTGGTGGCGCGGTTTCACAATGCCTATAATTTTCTCATTTAAAATTTCACAGGCGATCTAATGCCGTAATGCGTGTTGAACTTCGTCAAAGCATGCTTTGACTCCCCGCCCCTTCTCCCGTTAGCGGGAGAAGGGTGAGTAAGCCTCAAAATTCACACATAAGACTACATCCATGAATACTATAGAAGTCATCTTGATCCTCGCAATTTCTGTGGTCGTCCTTTTGCAACTATGGATTTTATTTCGTAAGCAGGGCGGAAATCAGGATGCGCAATGGCTAGCATTGCAAACACAACTACAACAAACACTCACCCAACAACAGCAAGCACAAGAGCGCACCGAGCGTGGTTTGCGCGAACAGGTGCAATCTACGGCGCAGGCGACCCGACAAGAATTAGGCCTTAATTTCAGCCAATTTCAACAGACCTTGAGCGCGCAATTAACCAGCGTCGCCACTTTGCAAAACAATCAGATTGATGCATTTTCGCAGCAGTTAGTTAAACTCAATGAAAGCAATACTCAGCAATTGGAACAGATGCGTCAAGCATTGATATTGCAAGGGCAAAGCGCACGTGACGAACAAGGTTTGAGCCTGAAGCGATTTGCCGATACCTTAAACCAAACCCTGAGCAGCATGACAGAATCGAATGCGCAACGCATGCTAGAAATTCGATCAACTTTGGAACAAAAAATCCAGCAATTACAAGCCGATAACGCGAGCAAATTAGAAGAAATGCGTAAGACGGTCGATGAAAAACTGCATGCGACTTTGGAGCAACGCTTGGGAGAATCGTTTAAGCAAGTCTCCGAACGACTAGAAAAAGTGCATCAAGGTCTGGGTGAAATGCAGCAATTAGCGATCGGTGTCGGCGATTTGAAACGTGTACTGACCAATGTGAAAACGCGCGGTACTTGGGGCGAAGTGCAGCTGGAAATGGTGCTGGAACAAATGCTCACACCTGATCAATATGCAAAAAATGTGGAGACGATTCCTAATAGTGGAGAGCGGGTTGAGTTCGCGATTAAATTGCCAGGCAAAGAAGACGATCGCGCGCCAGTCTGGATGCCTATTGATGCCAAATTTCCCAAAGAACAGTATGAACGCTTATTAGATGCAGCCGAACGCGCTGATGCTGAAGGCGTAGCGCAAGCTGGCCGAGAGTTAGAGCGCGTGATTCGCACTGAAGCAAAAACCATCGCTGAAAAATACTTATCGCCACCTTTAACAACTGACTTTGCGATTCTGTTTTTACCGACCGAAGGTTTATACGCAGAAGTCATGCGGCGTCCAGGTTTAGCTGATCAGCTGCAACGTACTCACCGCGTCTCGATCTCAGGACCATCAACTTTATCGGCTTTGTTGAATAGTCTGCAGATGGGTTTTAGAACTTTGGTCTTGGAAAAACGCTCATCGGAAGTTTGGCAAGTTTTAGGTGCTGTGAAAACCGAATTTAGTAAATTCGGCGACGTTTTGGCAGCGACAAAAAATGCCTTGGTGAAGGCTGCGGACAATATCGATAAAGCAGAGGTGCGTACCCGCCAGATGACAAGGAAATTGAAACTGGTGGAAGCTTTGCCGACCGATGCAGCGCAGAGTTTGCTGGGGATTGATGATGGCAGTGAGGATGCGGAAGTTTGAGTCGTCGGTTTCAAAGTCATTTACAGCTAATGATGTTGGGCTTCACTTCGTTCAGCTCCAACCTACAGTTTAATTCCTCTGATACGTAGGCTGGGCTGATAAGCCCAG
>JAYVHZ010000106.1:0-12626 GCA_043770645.1 Undibacterium sp.
CATGGAACTTCGCAATCGCCTCGGTCAAGGTCTGATTATTTGCAGGCGTCAACGGATGGGTACGGGTTGGCACACCAGGTTGAAAGAAGTAACTTGCATCCGTGCCTTGTTCATGAAAATCACCAAACACATGCGGACGCCATGCTTGGAACGTCGCCACGTGCGCACGGGATTCTGGATGTTGCAGCCATAACCAATCACGATTTAAATCAAACCAATAATGATTACCGCGACCGCTAGGCCAGCCTTCGCGATGTTCTAAAGTATTGGGATCGCTGACCAAAGTCTGACCGCGATTGCTATTCGCCCAATTTGCAAAGCGTGCCAAACCATCGGGATTGAGCATAGGATCGATGACGACCACGGTACGCTCTAACATCTCATTGACGGATTTATCCATAGAGCTAGCGAGGTGCCATGCTACCGCTGGCGCAGCGTTTGCTCCACTAGGCTCATTGCCGTGTACGCTATAGCCGAGATACACGACCAACGGCGTATCGCTTTCACCACGTCCACGCGCAGCTTCGATTTCACTCAGACGTTGATGGTTTTTTTCACTAGTAATAATCACATTCAAAATCGGACGGCGCTCATGCGAATAGCCGACCACTCGTACTTTCACGCGAGGAGATTGACTTGCCAATAATTGGTAATAGGCAGTCAATTGCTCAGGGCGCGCATGCCACTCCCCCAACTCAAATCCCAATACCGATGCGGGCGTGCTGATTTTATCTGCGCGAGCATGAGCGGGAATAACGGTTTGAGGAGTCGCTGCATACGCAGAATAAACAGGTGCCGCACTGAGGGAAATACAAAACGCGAGACTGACCGCTAGTGCGATTTTTTTCAGGGACATGGGGTTCCTTTTTTATAGTGAATTGCAGACCGGGTGTTGAGCTACGATGTAAAACAATAGCTTAACTGCTTTAGAGCAAATTCTGAACAGTTAGTTCAAACTTGCAAAATGCAAATTACCAATAACCACATTCGCTACAGAACAGAATTCGCAGCACTAAGCCTCAATCTGCAAAAGTGTGAGTTAGCGGCTCTTTCCATTCATATCTGTTTACAAATACTGTCTAGCCCAAGCCACGATCTGAGCGCCAGGCATCACACCACTTTGACGCGCAATCTCTTGCCCCCCTTTGACTAATAACAAAGTCGGGATACTTCGTATGCCATATCTTTGACTAGCGAGCGGTGCGGCATCGCTATCGACTTTAATAAAACGAATATCCGGTGCCATCTGCGCTGCCTGCTCAAACTGCGGCGCCATCGCCCGACAAGGACCGCACCATGCCGCCCAAAAGTCGATCATGACTGGCAATTCCGTCTGCGATAAAAACTTAGGCAAAGCCTGCTCGCTAATCGCCACGGGCTGCGCAGCCATCAATGCATGACCGCACTTACCGCAAACAGGCTCATCACGCAAACGCTCATTCGGAATCCGATTCGTTGCTGTGCAACTGGGGCAAACTAAATACATGGTTTGGCTCCTTTCAATTTTCCAACTTGCAAACTCGATGGCGGGTTGCAACCCGCCCTACACTTCTCAAACATCAAAGTAATGTGTGATTTAATTGCCTGCTTTAAATCCAAGCTTGCGTATGATCGTCTCCATCAAACACCACTTAGTGATCCCACTCTGCAAAATATTGACACCGACAAAGGCAGTAAATGCCAAGAACCATTGATTCATAAAAATTGGGCTACCAGGAATACCTAAAGCCAAGCTCAACAAGATAAATGTACCTGCTACCACGCGAACCATTTGCCATGAAGTCATGTTATTTCTCCTCAATATAACAACGTAAAAATTTAAACTTTCTCTGCTACGACATCTGAAGCTACTTCTGAAACCCCTGCTTCATACTTCTTGCGATACGCCATGAAGTACAGCAAAGGAATCACGACCAAGGTCAACAAAGTCGAGACAAAAATACCGAAGATCAACGAGATCGCTAAACCATTAAAAATAGGATCATCGAGAATAAAGAAAGCGCCCATCATCGCTGCCAAACCAGTTAAGGCAATCGGTTGCGCACGTGTGATCGCAGAACTAACAACGGCTTCTTTAAATGCCATACCTTCGGCTATTTGCACATGAATAAAGTCGACTAACAAAATGGAATTGCGCACAATAATCCCTGCCAAGGCGATCATGCCTATCATGCTCGTTGCCGTATATTGCGCACCCAAAATCGCATGTCCTGGCATCACACCAATAATCGTCAGTGGAATTGGTGCCATGATGATGAGCGGCGTCAAATAAGAACCAAACTGCGCAACCACCAACAGATAAATCAAAATCAAGCCAACCGCATAAGCCGCCCCCATGTCACGGAAAGTTTCGTACGTGACTTGCCATTCGCCATCCCACTTCAAGCTAAAGCCGCGATAAGGATCTTGTGGTGCGCTAATAAAGAACTCCTCTAACTTACCGCCACCTGGGGTCACGATCTTCGCGATTTCACTACGCATCGCAAACATGCCGTACAGCGGGCTATCAACTTTCCCTGCCATATCCGCAACCACAAAATTCACAGGCAAACCATCTTTGTGATACAGAGGTTGCTCGCGCAAAGTATCGGTGACCGTCACGAGTTCGCGAATCGGCACGATGCCGCCTTGGGCATTCTTTACACCTAAGGACAACAAGGTATCGAGACTGCCCTGCTCGCTAATTGGTAAGTGCAAATTCGCTGCGACTGGATATTTACTCTCATCATGCAGGTAAGCAGCAGAATCACCCGCTAAGCCTGCACGCAAAGTTGTCACGATGCTGGACTGTGCGATCCCTAGCTGCGCAGCTTTCTTTCTATCGACGATCAACAACTTGCGCGGCGCATGCAAAATACTGCTGTCATCCACATCAACAATGCCCTCGGATTTTTCAAACACGGCGCGTACTTGCTTTGCGACTTGACGGCGCTCTTCATCGCTAGGGCCATAAATTTCGGCAACGATCGGTGCCAAAACTGGTGGGCCAGGTGGGACTTCGACGACTTTCACATTGGCTTCGGGATCGATCTTTTTCGCCAAAGCTTGTAATTGAGGACGAACACGGGTTGCGATCACATGACTCTTATCGGAGCGATGGCTTTTATCGACAAGATTGACTTGAATATCACCGACCTCGCCACCTGCGCGTAAATAGTATTGACGTACTAAACCGTTGAAATTAATCGGCGCGGCCGTACCTGCATACGCTTGATAGTCACTGACTTCAGGAACCGTCTGCAAGTAATTGCCGAGTTCACGCAAGACGGCCGCCGTTTTTTCGGCTGGCGTGCCCGCGGGCATATCCACGATCACTTGAAATTCAGACTTATTATCAAACGGCAGCATCTTCAACTGCACCCAGCCGATCGCAGGCAAAGCAACTGATAATGCGATCAAAGCAGCCACGCCAAGACCGAGCTTTTTGCGATTCTTGCTGCCTGATTTGTCGTCCAAAAATGGCTTAAATATCTTGCGAAAAGTTGGCTCCAATTTGCTCGCCAAACCATCGTGCGCATGATGACCTTCTTTCATCCAGATACGTGCTAACCACGGCGTTACGACAAAAGCGATCGCCAATGACAACAACATCCCCATACTGGCATTGATAGGAATCGGACTCATGTATGGCCCCATCAAACCGCTGACAAATGCCATCGGCAATAAAGCGGCAATGACCGTAAATGTCGCCAAAATCGTTGGCCCGCCAACTTCATCCACCGCACCTGGAATAATTTCTGTCAGCGTTTTATGTGGGAACAAGGCTTGATGGCGATGGATGTTTTCCACCACCACAATCGCATCATCGACCAAGATGCCGATAGAGAAAATCAAGGCGAAGAGCGAAACACGATTGAGCGTAAAACCCCAAGCCCACGAAGCGAACAAGGTTACTGTCAAAGTCAAAATAACCGCCGTACCAACGATGGCGGCTTCACGACGACCAAGTGCGATGAAAACTAATGCAACGACGGACAAGGTCGCGAACAACAGTTTTTGGATCAGCTTTTTCGCTTTGTCATCCGCCGTTTGACCATAGTTACGACTGACAGAAACTTCGACATCAGCAGGGATTACTGCATTCTTCAATGTCTCGACGCGGCTGATGACAGCATTTGCCACTTCAACGGCATTTTGACCTGGCTTTTTCGTAATCGCGATGGTGATCGCTGGATACTCCGCGGGATCTTTGCCAGCAGTACCATGCCAAACATATTGACTCGCTGGCAATGCACCATCTTCAATCTTTGCGACGTCTTGCAAGAAAATGGGGCGTTTGTTTTTTACGGCAACGACTAACTCACCAACGCTTTGCGCATCACGCAAAAATGGACCCGCTTCAATTGCAAGGCTTTGATTACCGGCGCTCAATTCACCACTAGGCAAACCCAAATTCGCTGCACGCAAAGCGCCTTGCAAATCCATCACGGTCAAATCATTTGCAGCTAACTTAGTTGGATCAAGTTCAATGTTAATCGCACGTCCGGGTCCGCCTATGCTGACGACTTCACGTGTTCCTGGCACTCGTTTGATATCTGCCTCAATGCTATGCGCAACACGTTCTAAAGCGGCTGCGCCAGTTTCTGTATTCTTACTCCACAGAGTTAAAGAAACGATAGGCACATCATCGATGCCTTTCGGTTTCACTAAAGGCTCTAGCGTACCGAGATTTGCGGGTAGCCAATCGCGATTGCTGTGAATGGTGTTATACAAGCGCACCAAAGCTTCGGTACGTGGCACACCCACTTTAAACTGCACAGTGATAATGGCAATACCGGGACGTGCGACAGACATCACATGTTCGACATCGGCAATCTGACTCAAGACCTGCTCAGCAGGAATCGCCACCATTTGCTCAACATCTTTCACTGATGCACCGGGAAATGGAATCAGCACATTCGCCATCGTGACATTAATCTGCGGCTCTTCTTCGCGCGGTGTCACCATGACTGCAAACAGCCCTAGTAAAAAGGCGACCAACGCCAACAGAGGCGTAATTTGCGATGCTTGAAAAAATGCAGCAATCCTGCCAGATACGCCCATGGTTTTCGCTTTAATCATATCGTTGTCAGACATGTTCGCTCCTTCTTATTGAGGTAGGTGCTTATTCGTTTATTGGCTTACTGGTTTGCTAGCGTTTGCTGCCGCTAAAGGATCGATGGCGATCATTTCACCTGCCGCCACGCCGCTCAGGATTTCTTGTTCGTTGAGTAGCACCGGACCAGGTTTCACTTGACGCAAGATCGGCTTTCCTTGCGCGTTGATCACATACACAGCATGCAATTCAGCGCGACGAATAACTGCACTGCGCGGCACATACAATCGATTGGCGCTCGCGCCTTTCGCGTTGGTAGCCTCAGCATTCAAAGACAAATTGACACGTGCAAATAAGCCGGGATTGACTGCCTGCGCATCTGCTGGCAGATCAAAGCGCACTTGTACCGTATGCGTCGCTGCATCGGACAAAGGCAAAACGGTCATTTTTTTAGGTTTAACAAAGCGCTGCGCTGCTGGCAAAGATGGAAACTCGATTTGCAGATTTTGTTCGGCTTTCAATTGACTGATACGTGCTTGTGGTACGGTGACGATCACGCGCAATTCTTTTGGGTCATACACGGTCATAATTGGTTTGCCTGGCATCACCATTTCACCGACTGCGGATGGCATTTCGGACACGATACCGTTATATGGCGCATTAATGGTATAAAAGCCAGATTGCGTTTGTATCGCACCAGCTTGGGCAATTTGTGAATTCGCTTGCGCGCTGGCAGACTTGAATTGGGCTAAAGCGCGATCCAATTGCGCTTGGCTAATGTAATTTTTTTCGAACAACAATTTTTGACGTTCGTAATCTTTCTCTGCAACCGCAAGATTCGCTTTAGCTGCATCGACTTGGGCTTTGCTCGCATTGAATTCTTGTTGTGCTGCACGTGCATCCATGCGCACCAACAATTGACCGGCTTTTACCACGTCGCCCGCTTGTACCGGCAGTTGCACGATAGCGCCAGCGATTTGCGCAGAAATCACCGTATTGCGGACTGCCTCAACCACGCCATCCACGTTCAAATTGCTGTCACCATTTGCGACACGAACTGCAATTGAATTGATCGCAGGCTTCTGCGCACTTTTGCCTGAGGCGACTGTTTGTGCTTGAGCTTGGGCAAACACATCATGTTGACCAAAGACCGCGAGGATCACGGCGACTATAGCGCTAGGCATACGTAAATAAGATGTCGAAAACTGCGTCATGGTGATTACTCCCAAAAGTTCGCCAGAAAAGGTGTCAATAAAATCAATGAAGAGCAAACATTCAATTCAATTGCTATTCCATGTCGCACATAATATACTTATTTGCGTATAGACGCAAATAGTAGATAAAGCTTTTGCGCAAATAGACAAAATTTTATTATAGAGGGTATGATCATGCATTCAACCACTCAATCGTGTTCAAAAATGGAAGGTTTATCCGAACTTGCGCTAGATCATGTCGCGCAATATTTCTCAGCGCTATCTGAGCCAACGCGGCTCAAGATCTTGAATCATTTACGTGATGGCGAGAAAAATGTTGGTGATTTAGCGATTGCCTGTGATTGCTCACAGGCGAATGTTTCTCGACATTTATCGACGCTGGCAAAACACGGCATGGTGGTGCGCGAAGGACGCGGCACGGCAGTTTTTTACCGCATTGCAGATGATGCTATCTATGCTTTATGTGACCTCGTGTGTGGCAATGTGGCGCGCCAATTAGAATCGCAAGCATCGCTACTCGGCTCATTACAGAACAAAAAATCGTAGGTCGTGAATGAGGCAATCTGCATTCAAGATTGCGTATTGATCTTCCGATTTTGCACAAGGTAAATCGCCACATATGCCAACAGCAGATCAGCACACGTAAATAAGCGTGTCGCGCAAATTCAATTACATTGATTTCCACAGAAAACTCATCGCCACGCCAAATAGCATTGCAGCAAAAATTAGCTGTACTGTTTTTGAATCCAAGCGATTTGCAATTTGTCGCCCCACCAACACACCAAACACCGAAGCACTGGCGAAACCAATCGAAAAAAACAAGGGTAATTCTGCGCCATGCATCACCGCAGAGCTGACCGCAACCGCGCCAACCAAAGCGATCACCATCAGTGAAGTGGCCGCAGCACTTTGCATAGTGAGGTTAGTAAAGTGCCGCAACAAAGGGACGATAATGAAGCCACCGCCAACACCGAGCAATCCCGTTGAAAATCCTGCACATGCACCGATCAATCCGATGATGCCAGCGGTCGCCCAACTCCAGTCAAAGCGCCCGGTCTGTTGATTGACCATCGCCATTGCATCACTTCTCACCGCTGCACTGGCGCCTGCACGCACTTGCACAATCAGCCGGATCACGACAATAATCAACACGACGGAAAAAGCCAGCATTAAGCCGCGCTGCGACATTTGTTGAGCAACAAACACACCTAATGTCGTCATAGGAGCACCGGCAAGTGCCATCAAGGTCGCGGCCTTGTATCTGACCTGCCCACGTCGCAAACCATCAATCGCCCCAATCAATGCCCCCAAACTCACTGCCAACAGAGCGACTGGCATCGCCTGCTGCATGGTCCAGCCTTGACTATAGACCAAAGCGGGCACGGCAAGCATGCCGCCGCCAGCACCGGTTAAGCCCATAATTAAACCGACCATGGTTCCAATCAGAACAACTAGAAGTAGCACGAGTAGGCTCATTACTTTGGAATGGGAAAGGTTGAATTCACAAGAATTGATGGATCAAATGAAAAGAAGGTCGTGGGTAAATTAAGAGCATCATTATGTGGCAAATCAAAACAAAGCGAAACGATTGTGGTTTCAAACGCAGATTAAAGAAATTGTCTTGCATTCGCGTTTTGGTTTGCTATGATTGACCATCATTATTTCGAGCTCTGCCTTCTTCGCATGAAACCTCAGATACAAAGTTTTTTTGACTCTAACACTTGCACGGTCAGTTATTTGGTCTTCGATCAAATCGGCGGACATGCAGCAATTATCGATCCGGTGCTCGACTATGATCACAAATCGGGACGCACTAAAACTGAGTCTGCCGACCAAATTTTATCGGCTTTGCGAACTCAGCAATTGCAACTCAGCTGGATTTTAGAAACCCATGCGCACGCCGATCACTTATCGTCAGCACATTATCTACAACAACAAGCTGGAGGAAAGATTGCGATCGGCGCGCATATTGATCAAGTACAAACTGTCTTCAAAAAACTTTTTCATTTGGAACCTGAATTCGCAATCGATGGGTCACAATTTGATCATTTGTTCCAGGAAGATGAAGTATTCATGATAGGCCAGCTCAATGCCAAGGCCTGGTTTGTGCCCGGACATACACCAGCGGATATGGCATACCAAATCGATGATGCACTTTTTGTCGGCGATACTTTGTTCATGCCCGATGTTGGTACTGCGCGTTGCGATTTTCCTGGTGGAGATGCACGCCTTTTGTTTGCATCCATCAGAAAACTACTGGCTTTCCCGGATAACACACGTCTTTTCATGTGCCATGATTACCCGCCAAATACCCGCACCGTCAAATTCGAAACGACGGTCGCCGAACAAAAGCAGCTCAATATTCATGTCCATGATGGGGTGAGCGAAGCAGACTTTGTCTCGATGCGCAACAAACGCGACGCGAACTTAGAAATGCCGGTCTTAATTTTACCGGCCGTACAAGTCAACATCCGCGCTGGCAGTCCACCACCACCGGAAGCGAATGGCATTAGTTACTTAAAGATTCCTTTAAATGGCATTTAACAACCAACGAGTCGATTAAGGATTTTGATTCGAAAAGTTGTCGCATGAAATTTCATGGTCTTGTTTGATCAAGATGTTTTATCTACCCTTCAGGAGAATAAAATGAAAGTCAATGTTGGAAGTACAGACCGTTTAATTCGCATTGTGGCTGGAGTCGCGCTAATCGCTGCCGCTGCTACAGGCTATATTGGCATTTGGGGTTACATCGGCATCGTACCCATTTTAACGGGCACGTTTCGATTCTGCCCAGCGTATTTACCGTTTGGTTTTTCAAGCTGCAGTAAAGATTAAATTCAGGAGCGCACATGACGGTCAGTATCAACTCTTCAATGGCACAAAATCCTATCAAACGTATCGCCATCAGCACTGGCGGTGGCGACGCTCCTGGTCTCAATGCGGTCATCCGTGCGGTCGTGCTTGCAGCACTACAGCGCGGCTGGGAATGCTTTGGGATTCGTGAAGGATTCAATGGCATTCTGCGACCTGACCGTTTTCCCACCGATGGTGTGTTTGCGATCAGTAAGGATCATGTTCGCGGCATCAGCCATCTTGGCGGCACCATCCTTGGCACCACCAATCACGGCAATCCTATGCGATTTGTCGTCACCGATCCAGATGGTAAAAAGCGGGAAGTCGACCGTACTGATGACATCATCAAACATCTACGTGCGATGGAAATTGACGCCCTGATTTGTATTGGTGGTGATGGTACTTTAACGATTGCACATGCCTTGCATCAACAAGGCTTAACACAAGGCTTGCGTGTGATTGGTGTACCTAAAACCATCGACAATGATTTAGATAAAACCTACACGACTTTCGGTTTCGATACAGCAGTTGCCTTTGCCACGGAATGCATCGATAGACTTCATAGCACGGCGGAAAGTCACAGACGCATTATGGTAGTTGAGGTGATGGGTCGTTATGCTGGATGGATTGCTTTACACGCTGGCATGGCGAGTACCGCACACGCTATTTTGATTCCAGAAATCCCTTACGATCTCAATACGGTCGCTCAAAAAATTCAAAAACGAACACAGGCGGGTCGACACTACAGCATTATTGTGGTGGCAGAAGGCGCTCGGGAAAAAGAAGGGCAAAGAATATTGGAGGAGCAGGCACAACTCGGTGGGGTAGAACGTTTAGGCGGGATAGGCGAACGGCTCGCGCATCAACTTGAAGCGATCACAGGCAAAGAAGCGCGCGCTGTGGTTTTAGGACATTTACTGCGCGGTGGCAGCCCGACTGCATTTGATCGACTGTCAGCCTTACGTTTCGGCGCTGCCGCGATCCGCGCTTTAGAGGAAGGTTACTCAGGCATTATGGTCGCCTTGGCCTTCCCCAACGTGAATTATGTTGAGCTTGCTGAAGTTGCTGGACGTATGAAAGGCGTCCCTTTGGATGGTGACACCTTACAAACCGCTCGTGACATTGGCATCTGTCTGGGTGACTGAAATTGGCGCATACAGTGGGTTGAAGTTTCGGGCAGAAGCTGCTTCCCGCTCACGCATGAATTGCCCGAATTGCTCAGCACTCAACGGTCGTGAAAAAAGATAGCCCTGAACCTCATCGCAGTCTTGTTCCGCCAAAAATTGCAATTGTTCTTCCGTTTCGACTCCCTCAGCAATGGTCTGCAATCCTAAACTCTTGGCCATACTAATCACCGCACTGATGATTGCCTTATCCTCAGGATCACTACTGATATCACGCACAAATGATTGGTCGATCTTTAATTTGGAAACCTTAAATTTCTTCAAATAACTCAAAGAAGAATATCCTGTCCCAAAATCATCAATCGACATACGCACGCCACGGCTATGCAGATCGTTCATGGTTGAAATCGCCCCAGGTGGATCTATCATTGCCACGCCTTCGGTTAGTTCCAACTCAAGAAAATTAGCGTCAAACTGCGACTCAACTAATATCTGGCTAACTGTTCCAGGCAAGTCGGCATGTCGAAACTGAACCGCAGATAAATTGACGGCGATACTTAGATCACACCAACCTTGCTCATGCCAATTCTTGGTTTGCGACACAGCGGTGCGCAATACCCACTCGCCGATTGCCAAAATGAATCCCGTCTCTTCCGCAACTGGAATAAACTCCGCAGGTGAAATGGAACCCAACTCCGGATGATTCCAACGCAACAATGCCTCAGTTCCAATAACCCTGCCAAAATCCGACGCCGTGATAGCATTACCAGCAAATTCACTCTGCAACTCAATTTGCGGCTGGTACACGACATGCAGTTGATTGCGTTCTAATGCGTAACGTAAGGCATTGACTAGCTCAAGATGACGCCCAGATCGCGCCTGCATTTCTTGCGTAAAAAAGCGGAAATTGTTGCGACCGTCTTGCTTAGCTCGATACATTGCTGTATCCGCATTACGAAGCAAAGTTTCTAGGTCTTCGCCATCTTCGGGATAAACAGCGATCCCGATTGAGGCCGACACATTCAGATCATATTGGCCGAGCATATATGATTGATTCACAGTATATAAGAGCTTTTCGGCGACACGCTCCGCACCAACTTCATCCACGCCAGAAAGCAATAAAATAAACTCATCACCACCCAAACGAGAAATAATATCGTCCTCGCGCAAAACATCTCGCAAACGTCGTGATAACTCAACCAACAATGCATCGCCCGTACTATGCCCTAGTGAGTCATTAATATTCTTAAAGTGATCAAGGTCAAAAAAGAGTAAGGATAAGGTAGTGCCTTTGCGTTTGGCAGAGCTTATCGCAAACTGAGCGTGCTCCTCCAATAGCGCCCGGTTTGGCAAACCCGTCAGGACATCGTAATGTGCGAGATATTGGATACGCTCTTCGGTACGCTTCTTGTCTGTTATATCTTCTTGCAGAGATAGGAAATGCGTTATGACTCCATTCGCATCGCGCACTGGTGAAATATGCGCCAGCTCTATGCTTTCTTTACCATCTTTATAGCGGTTCATCAATTCGCCTTGCCAACTCTCACCTCGACGGAGTTGATCCCACATTTCCTCATAGGCAAACAAAGGCGTCTTACCGGATTGTAAAATATTCGGATGCTGTCCAAACACCTGTTCCAGGGTACAACCTGTTTTTTCCACAAATGCCTGATTGACGTACTCGATTCTTGCCTCGGTATCGGTAATGATAATGATGTTGGGACTCTGCTCTACTGCTTGCGACAGCTTTCGTAAGTTGCTCTCAGTGCGTTTTTTTTCAATCGCAATGGCTAAAAAATGCGCTGCCATTTCCAGCAGACTCACATGCCATGCTTCGGGTTTTGTCGGCTTTGCATGATAAATCGCGAAAGCACCAAGAATGAGATTACGCGAAGAGCGAATTGGCTCCGACCAGCAGGCACCCAAGTTAGCCTGCCGTGCCAGTTCACGAAATGCAAACCAATACGGATGATTATCGATGTCTTCAACAATCGTTGTCTCCCCTGTTGCCATTGCATGTCCACAAGAACCAATTTTTTCACCAATAGCCAGTCCATCGATCGCCTTAGTAAAGAAATCAGGCAGACCTGGTGCCGCCCCTAATCGCAAATGCACGCCGTCTCTATCCAACAACAAGATAGAACAAACACTCGTCGGAATCAGCACCTCCAAGTGTTGAACTACCTCGATATACAAATGATCCAGAGGAATATCACTATTAATTTTCTCCAGCATAAAACTACGCAATGTTTCTGCCTGCCTCGAACGTTTGCGCCCTATTTCGAGTTCAAATCGGTTGAGAGCAAAACTCAAATCCATCGCCAGCTCAACCAGTAAGGTCTGAATTTCTTCATCGAAAGCATTCACGTTGCCGGCATAAACATTGATGACGCCATACGC
>JAYVHZ010000107.1:0-3078 GCA_043770645.1 Undibacterium sp.
GTGGCTGTTCAAGACCAACGTGGTGTGATGTATTTTGGGAATTCAAACGGCATCCTTGAATACGATGGACATCGCTGGCAATCGGTGCCGACCACCGGGAATCCTATGGTGCGATCACTCGCAGTGGCTGATGACGGGACGATTTTTTATGGATCCATCGGTGATTTTGGCTATCTACATGCGTCGCCGTCCGGCAAGGTCAGTGCGGTTTCATTAAAAGATAAATTGCCTAAAGATGAGCCCGTATTTAATGATGTGTGGCAGGTCGAAAGCACGAAACAAGGGGTGGTGTTTTTAACGCGAAGCCGTATCTTTCGTTTTCACGAAGGTCAATTGACCGCAATCGCTGGGCGCTTCGCCTCCTCGCAAGCCACAGTATTAAACGGCAGTTTGATTTTCGCCGATATTGATCAAGGCATTAGTCTGCTCGACGGTGACCGGATAGTACCGATTCCTCAGCTCAAAGACATTTTCAATCGCAAGCGAGTGATGCTGACGGCCTTTGGCACGCACGAGATTTTGGTCGGTCGCTTGTCTGGTGATTTTCGGCTAATCAATCTTGAACCACTCTGGGACCCGGCCACCAAGACGTATGACATCGCTCGCTCACAGGAAAACTTGATTCAAGCATTGCCCACCGAGATTGATAATCAAGTCAATGAAAACGGCATGTATATGTATAAGGTGTTGGCGATCAATGCCGATAGCTTTGCGATTAGTACGGTCAAGGCTGGCGTTTTGATTCTCAATCGTGCCGGCAAGGTCATTCGCGCCTTGAATAAGAATACGGGTTTGATGGACAACACGGTCGCCGGAATTATGCTCGATCGCGCCAATAATTTATGGGCCGCGACCAATTCGGGTATTTCACATGTTGAATTGACTGTCCCGCAATCGACGTATGGCGCAAAAAACGGTATCGAAGGAACCACGATTTCCTTAGCTTTTTATCAGGATCGATTTTACGTTGGTACATTTCAAGATGTCTTTTATCAGGCACCGTTTCAATATAATTTAAAGAATGACGTGCCGCAGTTTTTGCGCTTACGCGATAGTACCAGTGAGATCTGGCAGTTTCTTGAGGTGAGCGGTGATTTGTTAGCAGCATCTGGTCGGGGTCTATATCGGATTCGTGGTGATGTGGCTGAATTTATTACTAGCTCATCAGGCAATGCCTATAGCTTGGGTAGTACGCCGCTATGGCCTGATCACGTGTTTGTCGGACTAATGGGCGGCGTTGAGGTTTTTAAACGCCAGAATGGTGAATGGCATCGCGTCGGGCGCTTGGATGATGTTAAGGATAATATTCGCCGCATCACCACCGATGCCGATGGCGAAATGTGGCTGAACACCGAGGTGCAGGGATTATTGAGGGTGCATTTTGTAGGCGATAAAGTCACTCAGGTCAAAACTCATCGCTTAGGTCTGGAGCACGGCTTACCAGATCTCACAGCCAGCCGCGTGACACGCTTTGGAAATGATTTATTGTTGAACACGCCTAAAGGTCTGTTTTCAGCCAAAAAGGCTGCGTGGCAAGATGGCGGAACAGATGCAACGCGCTTTCTACCGGATGCGCGTTTTGGTAAGCAATTTAGCGATGCTTCGCTAGAAGTTTATGAAGTCATCAGCGATGGCGCAGATGGTGCCTATCTCAAGACTTCAGAGGGCGTCTATGCAGCACGTCCCCAGCCTAAGGAAAGTCCTACAGCCGCGACAAAATACACGATTGACGGCAATCCCTTCCGCGGTTTGTCAACGCCAGATGATGTGATGTTCATCCATCCTTTGGGTGGCATTTGGTTTCCCGGTGAGGTACTGTCACGGGTAGATCTGCATGCTCCCAAAAATTATGCGCAGAATTTTACCTCGCTCATTCGAAAAGTAACGACCACCGGGAAACACCTGATTTATGCCGGTGCCCATGCAGAACTAGGAAAGAGCATCGCGCAAACCGCGACCGTTTTTCAGACACAACAAAGCAAAAAAGATGTGCTTAGTTTGCCCTACGATCAAAACGCTTTAGTGTTTGAATTCTCCGCCACGTTTTACGAGAAACCAGGCAGTACGCGTTTTCAATATCAGTTAGAAGGGTTCGACAAAAACTGGAGCGAGTGGGACCCAGCAACAGCGAAAGAATATACCAATATCCCCGAGGGCAATTATCGTTTTCGCGTGCGCGCTAAAAATCTATATGGTGTGATCGGGCAAGAAGCGATCTATGGTTTTGAGATTCAGCCACCTTGGTATCGCAGTTGGTGGGCCTATCTTCTCTGGACTGCGCTAACGATTTTTGTGGTGTGGTGTGTCGCGCACTTTTACTCGCTGCGCTTAAAGCGTGAAAAAATTCACTTAGAAGAATTGATCGCTGAACGAACGCAACAACTACGAGAAGCATCATTGACCGACCCCTTAACCGGCTTACGAAATCGACGCTTTTTATCCGAGGTTTTGCATAATGATGTGGAAGCATTCATTAACTATAAAAATTATTTGCTCGATGCCACCACTAATCGTAATGGTATGACGGGACGTGAAGTGTTCGCTCTCTATTTATTGGACATGGATCACTTTAAACAAGTGAAAGATACGTATGGACATGAGGCTGGTGATCACTTATTAAAACAATTCTCCACAATCCTGACCGATTCTGTTCGCAAAGATGATGTCGTGGTGCGCTTAGGTGGTGAAGAATTTTTAGTCGTCTTAAAAAATACCGATCCAGAATACATTCACACCTTTGCAAAAAAACTTCTCGATGCCGTGGCGCAAACACCGTTCAATATCGGCGATGGCGTACATATTCGCAAAACCTGCTCAATCGGCTACACGGTATTCCCGTTCTATGCCGAGCATCCAGATTTACTCAGCTTTGAGCAGTGTGTGATGCTAAGTGATATGGCTATGTATTACGCCAAACATCATGGGCGCAATCAAGCCGTCTATTTCTCCGAAACGGCGAATGTCCCGGAGGGCGAAGAGAACATAAGGCACATGATGTCTTCGTTTGATTACGCCGAAAGCCAATCGCTCATCAAACTCACCCAGATTCGTCAGGCGGGGGAAGTAGCTAGTTCGTCT
>JAYVHZ010000108.1:0-9984 GCA_043770645.1 Undibacterium sp.
GTGCCGAGACCGCAGGATCAAGTGGCGTGCGCCAGTCTGCGCCGCTAGATATTGAACATGCGCCGCGCAGTGCAGAAGAGTGGAGCAAATTAATTTTACGAGCGATTGAACAAAACTGGGTAAAACTTGCCTATTTCCCGGTCACAAAATCAAATGGCGAATTAATTCACAAAGAGTCTGCCTTGCGCTTGATGTTTGGTGGTGAATGGTTTCCAGCTGCTCGCTTTCTCCCTATCGCAGAAAGACTCGGCCTCACAGAAAAGTTGGACTTGATCGCGGTTAAACTCGCCATGGAAGAATTGAAAAAGACTAATCAAAGTAAGGATATTGCTGTCAATCTTTCGGCAAAATCAATACAAAGTACAGATTTTAGGACACAACTCAGAGCACTCATCTTGAGTAAGCCGGCCGCAGCCAAACATTTATGGCTTGAAGTTCCTGAAAATGGTGTATTTGCGAACATCGATGCTTTCCGTATGTTCTACAGCGATATTGCCCCGACAGGATGTAAGCTTGGCTTAGAGCATTTTGGACGTCAATTCGACAAAATCAATCTATTGCATGATCTGAAGTTAAATTATGTCAAGATTGATGGAGGATTTATCAGAAATATCGACAGCAATGAAGGCAATCAGGCGTTCATCAAAGGCGTGTGTGGAATTGTGCATCGCTTAGCGCTCTTGAGTTTTGCGGAAAGCGTCACTAGTACCGCCGAGTTCAATGTGATCGGACAGCTAGGCATCGATGGTGCAACAGGCCCCGAAGTCGGACGTCTGTTTCCTCTAGATGAATAAAAATGGTCTTACTTGAAACTGAAATCACAAGAAACGAAACAACCTAAAAACCTAATTCGACTGAGTGACGCAGTCTTTAACAATTGAGACTCGAAAACCCAGATTCGACTTGCTGACCTACTCTAGTTGCTAACGCAGGTCGAGCCAATAAAGATATTGGAATGCAAGCGCTGTGTGTCCGCACCGCTTCGGCATTCAATAATGTTCAAGTAACTATTCAGCCTATATGTGAAGCACTGCAAAAAACTTCTAAACACAGAGACACAGAGGGCTCAGAGACAAAAACCGAGAAAGTAATATTTATTTTATTTCCTTATGATTTTCGCTACATTCTCTTTATTCTCTGTGTTAAGAGGTTTTTAGCTGGTTTCATAGGGCTTTCATAGTTAAGAATATAAGGAAGATTGGAAGCAGCTTTACTGAGCACAAAACTTTCTTTTAAACGAAAAAAAACGCGCTATTGCCAGCACGTTTTTTTCGAATTAATCAACAGCAAAATAGCTAATTACTATTTTGACGAACATCGTTTGATTACGACAAACTCCACACGTGTTCTAATTTCGCCCAAGCTTGTTGTGCCTTACCATCTTTTGTTGCTGGCTTGAATTTGCATGAAGCATAAATCTTTACGGCCGCTTTATCCAAGGTTTTTGAACCGCTTGATTGCTCTACTTTGGAGTCAAGCACGTTACCATCAGCTGCAACCAAAACCGATAGCATGACCGTACCAGTTTCCTCATTCATCAAGGAAGATTTAGGGTAAACAGCTTTTTCGCAAGTTTGTTTCTCTACCATAGGAACTTCAGCCGCATTGATCGCAAACACAGAACTTAACAGAGCAATTGCTAATAAGAATTTTTTCATAGTCGGATTATCTAAGTGATGTTGAGATTAGTCCATGAGGAAACAATTGTTTATCCAATATTGCCACATGGAAACAGGTGATATTTTAAAGGTTTTTTTTCCGCAAGGCAATACATTTGCGCAAAATTTAATCAGTATTTTGAACCCAATGTAAATATATTCTCCTGTTCGATATCACTCCATCACGACTGAGCATAAAAAAACCGGGCATGTCTAGCCTCAAAAAAATCTAAGTAACACCTCACAATCGATTCACGAACTAATGTCAAACATATTCACGTAATGACCACAAGATGACTCAACAAAGAACCAGCATTTCTATTCAACAATCATGAACACTTATTTTGTTCGCCACGCTCAAGCCGCTCTGATCGGCTTGTGTTAACAATACCTGCAGAATGTAATTTCAAAAGCTGATCTTCTGAAAAATAAGCATTGCTATTCCGTTACCTCAGCTAATTCGAATTGTCACTATTCTTACTCAGAATGCATTCAACTAGAATCAAGATGATTTCATGCTGATTTACATCGCCATATTGCTATTGATAAAGCTGCTGGATGTTACCTCTACAACGACACAAAGCCATAAAAAAACGGACATGCGATTTGCATGTCCGTTTTTTGCAGATTCACATACCGTTTTGCGACATGTGAAGGTACTCGTTTTAAGAACTATAGTTACTCGTAATCGCTCATAGGCACACAAGCACAGAACAAGTTACGGTCACCATAAACGTTATCCGCACGGCCTACTGGTGCCCAGTATTTTTGCTTGCGCAATGCTGGTACTGGGTAGGCTGCGACTTCACGGCCATAGGCATGATTCCATTCGTTGGCGACCAATACTTCTGCAGTATGTGGAGCGTTTTTGAGTGGATTGTCTTTGGCGTCAAATTCGCCGCTAGCGACTTTAGCGATTTCTTCACGGATGACGATCATCGCATCAATAAAGCGATCCAACTCAGCTTGTGATTCGCTTTCTGTTGGCTCGATCATCAATGTGCCTGGCACTGGAAAGCTCATCGTCGGTGCATGGAAACCGAAGTCGATCAAACGTTTTGCCACGTCTTCATTGGAGATACCGGTCGCATCGGTCAATGGACGCAAATCCAGAATACATTCATGCGCTACCAAACCATCATGCCCTGTGTACAGTACTGGGTAATGTGGTGCCAAACGCTTAGCAATGTAGTTCGCTGCCAAGATCGCAGTCTCAGTTGCTGCTTTCAAGCCTTCTGCACCCATCATGGCGATGTACATCCATGAGATTGGCAAAATAGATGCTGAGCCGAACGGTGCTGCACTCACTGCTGAAATGCCATCTTCGCCACGTACATAACCAATTGACTTTTGATTTGGCAAGAACTTCGCCAAATGCGCGCCCACAGCAACGGGACCAACACCTGGGCCGCCACCACCGTGAGGAATACAGAAAGTCTTGTGCAAATTCAAGTGACTAACGTCACCACCGAATTTACCTGGCGCAGCTACGCCGACCAGTGCATTCATATTCGCGCCATCGATATACACTTGACCGCCGTGTGCATGTACGACTTCGCACAAGGTTTGAATACCTTCTTCGAATACACCGTGGGTTGATGGATAAGTCACCATCGCTGCAGCCAGATTCGCGCTATGCTTTTCTGCTTTAGCTCTTAAATCATCCAGATCAACGTTACCATTGTCGTCACAAGCGACAACCACAACTTCCATACCAACCATAGTGGCGGATGCTGGATTAGTACCGTGCGCTGAAGAGGGAATCAGACAGATATTACGATGCGCATCGCCACGTGATTGGTGGTAAGCTTGAATGATCAACAAACCTGCGTACTCACCTTGTGAACCAGCATTCGGCTGCAAGGAGACCGCATCGTAACCGGTTGCTGCGCACAACATTGCTTCGAGTTGATCGATCATTTCGCGATAGCCAATGGTTTGATCGTTTGGCGCGAAAGGATGCATATTCGAAAACTCTGGCCATGTCACAGGGATCATTTCAGATGTGGCATTCAACTTCATGGTGCAAGAACCTAGCGGAATCATGGTGCGATCCAGAGCCAGATCTTTATCTGCCAAACTACGCAAGTAACGCAGCATTTCGTGTTCTGCGTGATAGCGGTTGAAAGTTGGGTGCGTCAAATAAGTTGTAGTACGAGCCAAGGCTGCTGGGAAGGCATCCGCAACGCTTGCTTCAGTCGTATCAAACGCTGGTGCTGTTTTGCCTTGTCCGAGGATAGTCCACAGAGCTTCGATATCGGCACGGGTTGTGGTTTCATCTAGAGAAACACCAACTTGCGTCGAGCTGATCTGGCGCAAGTTGTAACCCGCTGCTTGTGCTGCTGCGTGCAGTGCTGCTGCGTCGGCGACGTTAATCGTCAATGTATCAAAGAAAGACGCATTGGTAATTGCCACACCCATTTGCTTCAAGCCAGCAGCCAAAGTACCTGTCAAACGATGGGTACGTTGTGCGATTTGTTTCAAGCCAGCTGGACCGTGATAGACAGCATACATTGAGGCAATCACTGCCAACAATACTTGTGCGGTACAGATGTTCGATGTCGCTTTTTCACGGCGGATATGTTGTTCGCGTGTTTGCAATGCCAAACGGTAAGCTTGTTTACCTTGTGCATCGATCGTCACACCGACCAAACGACCTGGCATTGAACGCTTAAACGCATCTTTGGTACCCATAAAGCCAGCATGTGGGCCACCGAAACCGAGCGGCACACCAAAGCGTTGGCTATTGCCGACAACCACGTCAGCACCCCAAGTGCCTGGCGCTTCGATCAAAGTCAATGCCAACAAATCAGCAGCGGCGATTACCATTGCGCCTTTAGCATGCACAGCAGCGGTAAATTCGCGGTAGTCGCGCACCGTACCATCAACACTTGGGTATTGCAAGAGTACGCCGAAACAGTCGTTTTCGATTGCTTCATTACCTGTGCAGGTACGCACCTCTATACCCAAAGGTTTAGCACGTGTTTCGATAATTTCACGTGTCTGTGGCAAGACGTCGTCAGCAACGTAAAACACATTGGAATTGGATTTACCAACGCGTTGGATCAAGGTCATCGCTTCGGCAGCGGCTGTACCTTCGTCCAACATAGACGCATTGGCGATATCCATGCCTGTCATGTCCATGATGACTTGCTGGAAGTTCAAAATCGCTTCTAGGCGACCTTGAGAAATTTCCGGTTGGTATGGCGTGTAGGCAGTATACCAAGCTGGATTTTCAAAAATGTTACGCAAGATCACGCCTGGCGTGTGCGTGTTGGAATAACCTTGACCAATGAAAGACTTGAGCACTTTATTTTTGCTCGCCAAAGCTTTTAAAGTCGCCAGCGCTTCAGTTTCAGATTTCGCTTCTGTGAAGTCTGCCAATGGCAAAATATTTTTACGACGAATATTCGCAGGAACAATCGCGTCAATCAAAGCGGTACGATCCGCATAGCCCAACACTTTGAGCATAGCAGCTTGTTCTGCTTCAGATGGGCCGATATGACGGGCGATAAAGGCATCATGTGCCTCAAGTTGGGAAAGGCTAGTACGTGTCATGGTAGTCTTAAGAAAATGAGAAAAATAAGTTCAACATCTAACCGCAGAGGCCCAGAGTACGCAGAGAAATCCTTCAATATCTCTGCGTACTCTGCGCCTCTGCGGCTTGGCTTTTCTTATGTTTTTAGCCGATATTTTTTTGGTATGCTTCCGCACTCATGAGTGCATCAACATCCGCTGCATTAGCTGGCTTCAATTTGAACAACCATGCATCAAATGCACCAGCATTGATTGAATCCGGTGCATCAACAACAGCATCGTTAACCGCAACAACTTCACCAGCCACTGGCGCATACACGTCGCCGGCTGCTTTGACAGATTCAATCACGCAACAATCTTTACCAGCTGCCAATACGGTACCAACTTTTGGTACTTCAACGAAAACGATGTCACCCAATGCATCTTGTGCGAAATCTGTAATACCGACGGACACTGTGCCGTCAGCTTCAACGCGTACCCATTCATGGGATTCTGTGTATTTACGATCTGCTGGAACTGTCATGTTGTTCTCCAAAAAATTTAAAATGATTGTATCTAAAAACCAAAAAGAAAAACCTCGCCGCAGAGGCGCAGAGTACGCGGAGAAGGCTCACAAAAATCTCTCAGCGCCCTCTGCGCCTCTGCGGCTAATTTATTTAAGCCACAAGGACTTTACCATTACGTACGAACGGAAGCTTAACTACAGTTGCTGCTAATTGTTTATCACGAATCTGTACGTGTACTGTGTCACCGATAGCAACGCCCATAGGCAAACGCGCCAAAGCGATCGCTTCTTGCATACTTGGGCTGAAAGTGCCGCTAGTGATTTCACCTTCGCCGTGTGCTGTGATGATTTTTTGATGTGCGCGGAGGATGCCGCCTTTTTCGCGCAGAATTAAGCCCAAGAATTGTGCTGTCTGACCTTGTTCTTGCAAAGCCTTTTTACCGACGAAATCACGCTCAGATACCAGGTCAATCGTCCACGCCAAACCTGCATTTAATGGATTGACTGTTTCATCCATGTCTTGACCGTACAAATTCATACCCGCTTCTAAACGCAGAGTATCACGTGCGCCCAAGCCTGCTGGTTTCACGCCAACTGCCACCAAAGCATTCCACAAATCCGTAATACGTTCTGCAGAAACCGCGATTTCAAATCCATCTTCACCTGTATAACCAGTACGTGCCACCATCACTTCACCAAAGGCTGTGCCATCGACGATGACGGCATTAAATGGTTTCATTTCTGCGCTGGCCGCTTTGGTTTCTGGCAAAACTTCCCAAGCTTTAGCGCGGGCGTTAGGGCCTTGAACCGCGATCAAACCGTAGGAGTTCGCACCGTCGCGACGTTGTGTGATAGTGATGCCGGCGTTCGTTGCCGCGTTGTGTGCATTCATCCATGCCACGTCTTTTTCTGCTGTACCGGCGTTGACCACCAGACGGAACCAGCTTTCATTCATGAAGTAGATGATCAAATCATCGATCACGGTACCTTCAGGTTTCAACATCGCTGAATACAGGGCTTTACCGGAAACTTGTAATTTATCGACATTGTTGGCAACCAAGCCGCGCAAGAAGCTGCGGACATTCTCGCCTTTGAGATCGACTACACACATATGAGAAACGTCGAACATGCCGACATCGGTACGCACAGCATGATGTTCTTCGATTTGGGAACCGTAGTTAACTGGCATATCCCAGCCACCGAAATCAACCATCTTCGCGCCGGCGGCACGATGTGCTGCGTTCAAGGGAGTTACTTTAAGAGTTGCTTGCGTCATGTGAGAGCCTCAGTACCGTTATGGACAAAAAAGGGACGAAAAAAAGCACACGATAAGGTCGATTTTAAAAACCTGCTTCGTATGCTACTTGATCACTTCTCGAATTTGATTCAAGAAATAACAATCATTCGCTACCCCTCTGTCCTGGTACCTGAGAGATTACGAGAGTCAAACATATGTTGGTTCTCGTCGCACCTTCGGTGGGTAGTTCAATGTCTGATAGTTCAGCACACTGCTACCGCTCTCCAGAGTAGGGGAGTTTTCACACAACCCCGCTGATCGGTCCTTTTGCCTGAGAGTTTGTTGGGTATTAGCCCCTTCGGCGGCCGTCTGCAAAATCACCATTTGCACAGCTCTCTCCCGATCAAGTGGCGAGATTATACCGCGAAACACTGTATATGCCGATATCCGAACAGCGATTTCCCCGATATTTTCACATTCGGATGGTCACAATACTTATTCCATTTACTATCAAATCAAGCACCAACGATCGTTTAACCAAGATTTGAAGACAGATTTACCGCCGGCAGCTCAAAGCTAAACTCACTACCACCACCGACCCTTGCTCGATAGGCCACCTCACCACCCAGCTTATTCACAATGCGTTTTACCAAGGATAGGCCGACGCCATGTCCTTCTTTGCTCTGATTCCCACAACGCTCAAAAGCCTCGAACAAGTCCGGAACATCTTCTAACTTCACGCCCGGTCCGCGATCAGCAACGCAGTAGCGCACCATCCCATTTGCTGTTTTCGAACAGAAAATCTCAATGCACGGTGGCTCACCGCCATATTTCAGGGCGTTGCTCAGATAATTCATTAACACTTGCTCTACCCAGGCACGCATCCCCATGACTGACAAGCAGTTGTCTTTGAAATCGATGATGGCAGCAGATTCACGAATTTGTGCTTCAAGGCGTTGCAGCACTTCTTTCGCAATCGCCGCCATGTCGAGCTCTTGCATTTTCAAGTCTGATCCCTTACGCACACTCCCCATCAGCAGAAGCGCTTCGATAATCTCCTGCATTTTGACTGCATTGCGGTCGGCCATCTCCAGCATGACCAGCAATTGTTCTTGCGGCAGATCAAGCATTTTTGCTCGCACGATCTTCAGCGAGCCGAGTATGGTCGTAAGAGGATTTTTGAGATCATGTGCAACACTATGAGCATAAGCATCGAGCTCACTATTTTGTTCGGCTAATTGTCGATTGCGCTGACGCAGTTCTTCCTCCACCAACTTACGCGTTGCAATCTCTTTCTGTGCAGTTTCATGTAACTGTGTATGATCGATTACCATCGCGGCCAAGCGCGAAAAGCGCATACCATTCTCAATATCGATCGGAGAAAAAGCATGCCCGGCTCGCACGCGTCCCAAACCTAAAACCCCGAGACAGCGGTCGCCAGCCATAATAGGAAAATCGCCCACTGCATACAACTCGGCGTCACCATAAACCACTCGCTTCCCCGCCCACTTCGCATAGTTATCGATGATAGCTGGCATGCCAGTGTCGTGAGCACGCCAACTGACTAAGGCTTCGCCACGACGCACCCTATCACCCAACAAGTAAGTTTGATTGCGCGTAAATGCCCGCACGACCAACTCATCGGCATCGACCAACATCAATTCAGCATACGGGGAATCCAAAATCGATGAAGCTTGATCGACGATAGTTTGCAAGAGACTGTCGAGATCATGCCGCTCCAACATATCAAGACTGGTCTGGTAAAGCAGAGCAAAGAAACTCTGCTCGATATTGACATTATTTTGTGGCGCCAACTGGGTAATCGCCTGACTTTCCCGATCAACTTGAGCAAAGCCCAAATTCACTGGGGATTGCAGCGGCTTCCATAAAGAAAAGCGGGTATGTCCTTTGGGAAAACAATCCAATTGACCATAAGCTCGATAAGCTTGTTGGTAATAAAACCGCGGGGACTGGAAGCTGAAGGTCTCAAGCGCCGCAAACAGACAACCCCGTTCAATCGCCAGACGCTCAGCGGTCGACAATAATTGCGCGCCCTGTCCAAGCCCCCTGACCTCCTCACTCAACCACAGCGTTTGAATCAACAGCCATTGCCAAATTGTTTCTGCAATGAGGCCACCAACGACTAGACCATCTTGATTACGCAACACCAAATTCAAGGCTTGAAGATCACGTTGGCCGACGGCCTGACGATTGAAGGACTGCAAACCCGACTTGAGCTGCAACAAGTCGGCTTCGCTAGGATTGGAATCCACATGTAATTGCTGAACTGGTTTCATGCATGAAATAAGAGCTATGAGACACCAGCTTACTGTAGCGTATTTCCTTCCTGATTTCGCTGAACAATCAGAAAAAAGCCAGCAAAATGTCGTTTCTCTATCGCCAAACAGTCGTAGCTTTGGCAAAAAGAAAACTTCTCTTTGCTTCCTTTTACACAATTATCCGAGGCTATTCTTGTACGCGCTCCGGCTTTCGTGTATCAGCTGCTCGCTCAGCACCATTCGCGCTGCCACCTATCGCCAAAATCGGTTGACGCGGCGGCTCTCCCCACATACCTTTACCTCTCGCATAATAGGCATGCAAATAGCCCCAATACACCAGCCCATCAGCACTGCGCGGATCAAGCAAATAAAAGCCTAAACGACCTAAAGGCTGATTCAATGGCACATACAAAGCCTTATCTAAAGTCTCATTTGTCCAGCTATAGCCAGCGCGTTTTTCAGGAATTTGCTCTTTCCATTGCCCTTTGATTTGTGCGGTAAAAATTCCCTGAAAAGTATCCTTCGCGATGTTGCGTTCAGTTTCATGGAAATACATCAAAGCCTGATCCTTGGGACGTGCTGAACCTGGCAGCACTTTCAAACCATGCGATTCCAAAATCGGACGTAATTTTTCGGCATAGGCTGGATCAAGCAAATAGCCTTGCGGTACGCGAATTTCATCGACTGCTTTGAAGGCAACATAGGCCGGCAGGTCCATCTTGGTGCGTGATTTTTCGCCTATGATTTGACCGTTAGTGTCTTTGACCG
>JAYVHZ010000109.1:0-9941 GCA_043770645.1 Undibacterium sp.
CGGCAAGGGCAACTGTCGATGTGGCTGGCACTGCCAATGTCACTACGCTCAGTGCAAAAGCTGCGGCGATAGAACGCTTCAATGATGATGTGTTTGATTTCACTTGTTTGCTCACTTTCTAGAGTCAATTTGACGCCTTGCGTCCTTTAGTATTGGCACATTGCTGCTGGCGCTACTTCCTGGGAGTTCTTTGCCCAACTATCTACAGACGAATTTAGCATTGCGAATTTCAGCTAAGAATTAGGATTATTACTACGAATTTTGTCCGTTGGAATCGCTTCCAAACTATTCTAAATCAATTTTGGAAACGTTACCAATTATTTTTTGGATTTTTCGGAAATGTGTGGACGAGCTAGATTAAACCTAGAAATTTCAGTTCACCGCTCAATTTCGTCTTGGACGCAGCATGAGTAGTTCGTATTTGATAGGACTGAGCCACGAACCAAAGTCGAAGGTCGGGTATGGAGGAAGACATTGCCCTGCAATGCAGCAATTGCGGGTAATGGTGAACAGCAGCAATTAGAAAGTCCAGCGAACTGTCCATCACCCGTAGTTCATGAACTTAGGCATCGTGCCCACTGCATAATTCAAAGCTTAGCTATGCAGCTTCTCATAGCTGACACTGACTATGACGACACACTTCGTACCTGCGCCCGACTGGCTTGTACAGATTCCAGAGGAATGCCGTATCGAGACCTCCTATGGGTGACCTTGAGCAACATCCATACACAGTAATTTGCCTGTCAAGAAAGTCAGCGATGCTCTCATTGACTTGGTGCGAATTACTGATGGATCACGTGTTCCAGTGGAATTGTAGTGAATCGGCTCGTTATCAATGGCGGATGATGAAGTGTTTGCTGCACCACGCAGCAACGCTGGGCAGCTTCCCGGAGACTATCCAGTAATCTGGCGGGCGTACCCTCCCGCACTTTCAAACTGACGTCACAGGTCATTGACTGAAATCCCACCGGCACATTCGCATCCATACCCAAAGCACCCCGCACGTCGACCTGTCCCGTCACACGAACCTCTAAGGCAAGGATTTCAATCCCTAATCGGTTAGCCACCATCCTCACGGCGGAGTCCTGGCATGCTGCCAGTGCGGCGCACAACAAGTCGCCAGGGCTAGGTGCGTCATGTAGTCCACCCAAGGCCCGGTGCACTCCAATCGGTACCGAGACACCGCACCCGTCCATGGGTTCAACCGTTGAGTGAAAAGGGTCGGATGGATCGACACCGCAAGTGCGCGCGTGGTCGGTGACCATGGCCATTTCTGGTGTCTCTTTATAGACACTGCGCAGGGGTGCCTGAGCGAACTGAACTGTGGTCTTCATGATCAGCGACGAGTCACAACAATTTCAAGGTATTCACTAGGAACAATCAATGTACGATTGCCAGCCCGATTCATGAGATTAAGCAGTTCAGTCAGATCCTTTTCCAGTGCGGTCGCATTTTCTGGTGGTAGGGCCGAAAACGCCTTGTGGACGGGTCCGTACCAAGTGCGGAACACATCGATGAAGTGCGCCGCCGAGCGATAGCGAAAGTTGAACATTTTCGGCGTGACTATGATGGAGGAGGCAGATGCACCGAACATTGCTTCAAGATGGGAAACAACGCCCCAACGTGAAGGTGGCTGAACGCCTGCGGGGGGCGGCAGGTGTCGCCCCAGCGTCTTAAATACCTGGCCAATAAATCCGTCTGGAGTCCAGTTCGCTAAACCGATGCGCCCACCAGACCGGCACACACGCAGCAATTCCGCCGCGGCTTTGGGTTGGTCGGGCGTAAACATCACACCGAAGGTGGACAGTACCACGTCAAAGCTTGCATCTGGGAATGGAAGATTCTCGGCATCTGCAACCTGGAAAGCAATCTCTAGGTGGTCGGCCCGAGCGCGCTCAGCGCCACGCTCCAGCAAGGCGGCGACGTAGTCGGTTGAGGTAACTTTGGAGCCACATCGCGCTGCGGCCAGACTGGCATTGCCATTCCCGGCCGCAACATCGAGCACCCGCTCATCACAGCAAACATCACATGCCTCGACCAGTGACTCTCCAACGATCTGCAATGTGGTTCCGATCACAGCGTAGTCTCCGCTGGCCCACGCGGACTGTTGCTTGCTCTTGATTGCGGTGAGGTCAATTGAAGTTTCCATGATTAATTCTCCAGAGTTGTGTGACTTCCAGTGTCGGCTAGCTGGTGTAGACCCGTCCTGCTCAATCGTCGCGCTAATTTCCCCTTCCGTCCTGATGTAGTGACGATGAGACTGAACACTTGCCTCAACGTCCGAAATTGCTGACAAATAATCCGAAGGACTGGTCAGAACTAGTGAAGACCCTATCCGAAAGCGGCGTGAAGCCTCAAAATGCAAGTCAATGAAACTAACCGGGGATTCAACATGTCACTTCATAATGTCGGAGTAGCTATCAAGCGAGCAATGGCAGCATTTCAAAGACGCCCCGAAATGGGCATTCACACCGATTCGCTGGCCATTGCCCGATGGGAATCAGTAACCAGAGTGGTGACCCACGACAGCTACGGCAAAGAGGTCACAACAGACATGCCTAAGGAACTTGGTGGAACCGGGGATCAGGTCACGCCAGGATGGCTGTTTCGTGCGGGTATTGCCTCTTGTGCTGCCACCTCCATCGCGCTTGCCGCCGCAAACGAGGGAATCGAACTGACTGCGCTCGAGGTGCATGTCGAAAGTCGCTCCGATGCAAGAGGGCTTCTGGGAATGTCTGAGCCCAATGGCGAGCCGGTTTATGCAGGGCCCTTTGATGTTCAATTGCATGTGACCATCGCTGCGAATGGATCAACTCCCATGGCCCTAAAGAGTCTCGTTCAGGATTGCTTAGGTCACTCACCAGTACCGAGTGCCCTATCAACAGCCACCCCGTTCAATCTGCAAATTAACGTAGCGTCTGCTTAATGGATGCCCTTTCAGAAACCCTGAGAGTGGTGCGCCTTATTGGCGCCATCTTTATCAACGGCCGTTTCACGGCACCCTGGTGCTATCAGTCACCACACGCAGACTACGCGGCTCCCTTGTTGGAACCTGGCGCTGAGCGCGTAGTCATCTTTCACATGATTACCGAAGGAGAGTGTTACGTGGAGATGGTTGGGCAGCCGCCCATGCATCTGGTGGCAGGTGACGCGGTGATTTTTCCGCAAGGCGACGCCCATCGCATGACCTCTGCCCCCGGAGTTCCTGCAGCCACGGGTGCCAAGTTAGACGTAGTACTGTCTCGGCGCCCGCGCCAGTTGGCCTATGGTGGTGGTGGCGCGGTGACACGCCTGGTGTGTGGTTATCTTGCGTGTGATGCGCGGCTGGCGCGCATGCTACTGGCCGGCCTGCCTTCCATAGTCAAAGTTAACGTACGTGGTTCCAGCGCAGGCGCGTGGCTTGAAGCCTCCTTGCGCTATGCACTGAGTGAAGCTAGATCCCCTAGGCCAGGAGGAATGGGTGTCTTAGCCAAGCTGTCAGAAGTTCTATTTATTGAGGTGTTGCGAATCTACATGAACGAGCATACGCCGGGAACAACTGGATGGCTGGCAGGAGTCGGTGACCGCATTGTGGGCGCTGCTTTGGGGGCCTTACATAAGAACCCCGCACATGCCTGGACACTGGAAAATTTGGCGAAAGAATCAGGAACATCACGATCTGTGTTGGCCGAAAGATTCCAACAGATAGTAGGGATTGCACCCATGCAGTATTTGACCCAATGGCGCATGCTCTTAGCAGCCAATTTGCTTTCGGGCAGCAATGCACCTTTGATTCAGATTGCAGAAGAGGTGGGGTACCAGACCGACACTGCTTTCAGCCGCGCCTTCCACCGTGAGTATGGGGTTCCCCCTGCAAAGTGGCGGCGTTCGCAAATGAAAGTGCAAAAAATGGCCATAACCTAGCCAACCGTTAGAGCGTTATGAAATTTGCTGGCTTATCGCAGATTCAAAATTCGATCGCGCAGTAGCCGGTGCAGATGTCTCTCAGAATGCGAGGCGAATGAGGACAAGCTAGCCTGCCGTCATCCGCCTCCACTCTTGCTTACTTCTCCCCCCCGGGACAAGTAGTGCATAAAACTCTGATTAATAAAGCTTCCTTCAAATGATGACCGTCACCGTTTATCTCGCCACTGCATCCGTAGTTTGGTGCAGGAAAGCACTAAACCAATGTCCGCTCAATTTGACAGTACGCCGCTGTGTAGCAAAATCAATATAGACCATGCCGAAACGTCGCAGGTAGCCCTCCGCCCATTCGAAATTGTCCATTAAGCTCCAGGCAAAATAGCCGCGCACATCGACACCGTGCTCGCGGACTTGGCGAAGTGCATGTACATGGCGAATAAAATAATCGCGTCTAGCGGTATCTTGAATGCTACCGTCAGTTTCAAGCTGGTCTTCGTAACTTGACCCGTTTTCAGTCACATAAATAGGGATAGCTGGGTAGTCATTGGCGATTCTTTGTAATAATTCCACCATCCCGTTCGGTGCGACCTCCCATCCGAAAGCCGTGCGTTCGCGCCCGGGCACTTCTCGCACTATTGTGTGCAAAGGTGGATTGCCAAATGCCGCTGCGATCGTTTCAGGAAAGTAGTAATTGACGCCCAAAAAATCGATAGGTGTCGCGATCACGTCCATGTCTGTCGGCGCAATCTGTGGCAGATAGTCAGCGCAATGGGTCAACACATCGGTCGGATAGCCGCGCCCAAACAAAGGATCTAAAAACCATCGATTGCGCAGACCATCATGTCTTTGCATCGCCGCTTGATCTACTTGACTCTCGCTGGCCGCACGCAATGGATGGAGACTCAGGGCAATCCCTACTTTGGCATCGACAACATTCGCCCGAATCAAAGGGACCGCTAATCCGTGCGATAACATCAGATGATGATTGACCTGCAAAGCGGCTCTGAAGTCTTTTTGTCCAGGTGCGTGCATGCCATCCCAGTTGCCATGCATGGCGGTACACCACGGCTCGTTGTGCGTAATCCAATGTTGAAGTCGATCGCCAAGATGACGTGTGACCACATCGACATAGTGCAGATAAGCATCCACTGTGGCTCGATTCTCCCAGCCACCTTGCTCTTGCAAATACTGCGGTAAATCCCAGTGATATAGGGTTGCCCACGGCGTTAATCCACGCTCGAGCATGCCATCAAGCAAGCGGGAATAAAAATCTAGACCAAGTTGATTCGGCTTTCCGCTGAGGTCAGGAATGATCCTAGGCCATGCAATTGAAAAACGATAGGCGTTCATGCCCAGTTGCTTCGCTAAATCCAGATCTTCGGGCCAACGATGGTAATGATCACAGGCTAGCGTCGCGTCACTACCATCTCGAATTTTGCCCGGCTGTTGGCAAAATCGATCCCAAATGGAGGGCGTGCGACCATCCAATTGGGCGGCACCTTCGATCTGAAAAGAAGACGTCGACGTTCCCCACACAAACTCAGCTGGAAAATCCTTGCGTTCCACGATCGGAATGGTGTTAGTAGTAGTCATGACTATGCTTAGCCTTTGAAAATAAATAATCAACCAACACATGGAATCGTTTCCACATGTCATTCAAAAAAAACACGCGATTTCGCATGCTTTTTTTAAGTCCTAATCTGCCTGAAGCCCGTCTTTCGCCGTCAGTAATTGTCAAAGATCCTAGGCAGCTTACTCCACTATCCTACCGACTATCGCCGAGCTATCCGGATCAACGGTTTCATCGTTGATTCAGAGTTGAGCGTCAAGTTATGCGATTCATTCAATTTGCGAAGTAACATCTTTACGCCCAATGTCCTTCGGTCATTCTTTGCTTTCAAAAAAACATGAAAATAGCTTGCTGGCTGTAAGAAATCAAAAGCAATGATTTTCTTCCTGCGCACTCCACTATTAGTCATTGGAGTGTTAATAACTTCCTCGGATCCATTTGGATCGAAGAATACATAGCGTTCACAACTGCCACCAGTGCAAACAGGCAAAAGCTATTTGCATAAACCAACCCCAAATACACACAAATAAATTGGGCTCGGCCAACGAAAGGTTCAGATCGTGGTCGCTTTGCGTCACGATCTAAGCTTACTCGTTATGTTTATATTTTCCTGAATGCTTATTCGTTTAAATTATCTTTTGCATCGCTAATTGCCTGTAGCAAATAATTCGGCTGGCCCGTACCTAACCGTAAAAATGCCCCGCTTTTTAATTCAATTTGCACGCCTAAGAGCCCTGAAACATTGTAAATATAGCCAGTTCCAAATGTGTGAATGCCAAAACCCATCCATAACGGATTTCTAACCTTTGAACAGCTCCCGATTTCTTCTAAAGGGATGCTCTTCTTTAAAGCTCCAAGGCCAAAAAACCATGTTAATTCACTTTCATTAACCTCAATTGTCATAGAACTAAAAAGTATTAATATTACAGTGAGCAACCCAAATAGAACTCCCAGCCCTAAAGTTGGCAATGCATACACCTTATCGTTGAAAGCTAATATACACACACTTAATAGCGGTATTGCCGCAAAGGTAAAGATTCCCCACTGTTTATGGCTATATATTTGATAACACCCATCACGCCACACCAATGATTCTGATTCAACCTCGAAAACAGCGGCAAGTGCTTTAATTGTTTCCTGTGAGGCACTTCCTCCAGCTTCTATTCGCTGAATTGTTCGTAATCCTAGTCCGCATGCCTGAGCTAATTGCTCTTGCGACCAAAGTTTATCAGAGCGATATTTCCTAATAAGGGATGATTTTGCTTTCATTTCCATAACATTTTCCTCAGGTAGTTTTGAATGATTAAAGCTACCTGAAATATCACTAACCTGCTACGCCAGTAACCCGTCAACACCACGTCAACACCACGCCAAAGCGCTAACTCTTTGTTTTATATATACAAATTTCTAAATCCAAGAGTGACATAACTTACTTTTATCGGCATCGTCCAGCTTCTGATGCTTTTTTCTGTGGCAGGCTCAATTCTTAACACTAAGGTTTTTAGGCTATTACGCCTTCAGCGGATCTTTGTTAATCAGACCGTCGAGCTCGAAAGGAATGCCGGGCTGCTTTTTCAAGCGAGCTACGCCAAGTCAAACTCACCGTAAATTTGCGCTCAACTGGGCGATCTAAGTCATAACAGCGATTCAGTAAAAAACTCAATCCGTTTAGGGTCATCTCACGCCACGCGATATGCACCGATGATAATCGTGGCGCCGAAAAGGCCGCTGTCTCGGTGTCGTCATAACCAACGACTGAGACTTCTTCTGGCACACGAATGCCAGCGTGCTGGAAGTAAGATAAGGCACCAACCGCCATTTCATCGTTCGCGCAAAATACCGCTGTGAATTCATAACCAGACGCAACCAACTCTTGCGCGGAAGCCCAACCACCATCGGGAGCAAAGTTACTTTCTGCCACCCACAATTTACTGATGTCGATCCCGTTTAATTCCAATTCATGTACAAAACCACCAATACGATCAACGTTATCTGGCGCGCTAGCGGGGCCGGCGATCACGGCGATTTTTTTATGTTTATTGTCAAGTAAAGCCTGTGCCGCAATCCGGCCACCCAAGTTGTGATCGGCTGTGAAACATTGATCCGCGATACAAGCATAACGATGATTTAAGACGACCAGATTGTTCTTCTTTGCACCCAAGGCCTCGATATCGGCATCTTGCAAAGCGTTGCTCATAACGATTAAGCCGTCACAACCACGTTCGATCAAAAAATTAATCCCATCAATGGCTTGCTCGCGTAGATTCCCTGCGCCGACACCAAACGCCACCACCATATGCAAGCCTTCAGCACGCAGCTCATTATCAATCGACTGCAAAATCGGCATATAGAACGTCCCCTTCAAAAGAGGAATATACACACCGATCATTCGGCTAGAGCCAGAAAGCAAAGAGCGCGCTGCGTGGGAAGGACGGAAATCAAGTTCTTCAATCGCCTTCTTCACTTTTTCTAAGGTCGCGGCCGATACCGACCCCTTGCCACTGACGACCCTTGACGCTGTTCCCAAGCCAACGCCGGCTAGTCGGGCTACATCTTTTATAGTTGCCATAATCTCTTATTTCTCGCCTTCTTCACTTTGAAAGAAGCATTAACAAACGCAGTAAATGAATATTGTTGCCTGCTCTTTCGACAAAACCACCAAAACTCAAGCGCTAAGGCTGCTTAGAGCGGGTGTCACATTTCACCATTTTGGCTCAATCCATACCACTTTAAACTCTGTTCCCCGACTCATAATCGCTGTTGACTGTGCGGATCAAACAATGAGACTTTACTCACATCGATACCATACAAGACGGTCTGTCCGATAGCAAATGGCCGTTGATCGTTGACGATACTCGATATCGTTTGCGCGCCAACTTGCAGCCAAACTACCTGATGATTACCCATAGGCTCGATCAATGCGATCGTCCCCACAAACTGTCCATCGTCGCGAATTTGTATCTGCTCTGGCCTCAGTCCCAAGGTGACTTCTGCGCTTGTTTCCCAAGGATTGATAAAAGAATAGGCAGACAAATTCATGTGCAGAGAACTTGAAACAAAGCGTTTTTGCGCATCCAACTCGCCGCTAATAAAATTCATTGCTGGGGTTCCCAAGAAGCCAGCTACAAACAGATTCATCGGACGCTCGTAAACATGTTCTGGTGTGCCGATTTGCTGAATTTTCCCACCTTGCATCACCACAATTCGGGTCGCTAAGGTCATCGCTTCAACTTGGTCATGCGTGACGTAAATCATGGTCGACTGCAATTGCTGATGCAAAAGTTTGAGTTCACGTCGCAAGGTGGATCTTAATTTGGCGTCAAGATTCGACAAGGGTTCGTCGAACAAAAAGACCTCAGCTTCACGCACTAGCGCCCTTCCTATTGCCACCCGTTGCCGCTGTCCGCCGGACAAGGCAGCAGGCTTACGCTTTAACAACGGGGTCAGATGTAGCATCTCAGCGACCTTATTGATGCGTCTCGCGATTTCATCTTTAGGAGTGCCATTAATGCGGAGTCCAAAAGACATATTGTTCTCAACCGACATGGTCGGGTACAAAGCATACGATTGAAACACCATGCCGATTCGGCGCTCACTCGGATCAGCCCAAGTCATGTCCTCGCCATCAATCGTCACACTCCCCTCGCTGACATCAATCAAGCCAGCGATCGCATGTAAAAGTGTCGATTTGCCACAACCAGATGGCCCAAGCAATACCAAAAACTCTCCCGCCATGACCTCTAGCTCGAGTTCTGAAATGATTTGATTTCCACCTAGATTGATGCCTAGGTTTTGCAAACTAACACTTGCCACAATGCTTCCTTTGTTTCATTTGTTTCACTTTATTCTTGGCTTCTCGATTTAAATTCGGAGCGCATGTTCATCACTTCACCGCCCCTGCGGTAATGCCGCGCACGAACCAACGTCCTGAAACGAAATACAAGGTCAATGGTACTAAGGAGGTCAAGATAGTCGCCGCCATATTGACGTTATAGAGTCGCGTTCCTGTCGTCGTGTTGATCACGTTATTTAGCTGTACCGTCATAGGCAAATAATCGCGCCCGGCGAACACTAGGCCAAGAATGTAATCGTTCCAGACACCCGTTAATTGCATAATCGCGGCGACCACAATAATCGGGGTCGACATTGGCAACACGAGTTGCACAAAGATACGCATAAAGCCTCCGCCATCAATCCGTGCCGCCTGAAAAAGTTCATGCGGAATCGTACTGTAATAATTGCGAAACAGTAAGGTCATGATCGGCATACTAAACACGGTATGCACCAAGACAATGCCGGGTAAAGAGCTGTACAGATCAATACTGGCAAGAATACGCACCAAAGGAAAAATCATCACTTGCACAGGGATAAATGCGCCCACCATCAAAACCCCAAACAAGATATTTGCGCCGCGCGGTCGCCAGAAGGACAAGGCATAACCATTCAAGGCACCAAGAAAAATGGGAAT
>JAYVHZ010000110.1:0-13067 GCA_043770645.1 Undibacterium sp.
CATAAAGCCCAAAGCTAAAGCATGCACCATCGCTGAGCCGATCTGTGCGCCAAAGGCACTTGCTGCTTGCAGTGCAAAAACGATGGCAAGCCAAGCAAATGATATATGCAACATTGCCAGCAAACGATTTTGCAAGCTACGGAATAAACCCCAGCGCCATGACGTATTGGCGAAACTAAAGCTGAGCAATGTGGCGATTAGGGCCTCGATAACATGCGCGCCAAAGATACCGGTAATCGCCAATCCCCAGCAAGCGGCGATCCAAAACCCCAGCAGCCAGTAGGGACGCCACGTCGTATAAGGTTTGATCGCATTGCTGCTAAAAAAGGGCAACATGCGATGGCACACCGTCAAAAACACCGGTAACAGGAAGGCAAAAAAGGCCAGCTGTCGCGCCGCGATCCATGCGTCATTCAGACCCGCGCTCCACAACAATGCGGAGAGTATCGCCAACACACCGCCGGTCATTGCTAGTAATAAAGCTTGTGGGTGACGCTTATCTTTTACCTGGCTATGGATGACCAGCCTTGCCCAACGTAAAGTCACCGCACACCAAGCCGCCAACATCAAGGCAAAGCCCGACATCCGCAAAGGTGGCAATTCCAAAGTTGATGCGGCTAGAACCAACATCAAGCCACCAAAATAAGTGCCACCATGCAGCAAGAAATTATGCGGCGGTTCGTCCACCGCCAACCATTTCGGTCCGGCGGTAAAAGTAAAACCTAAAATGAACAGAGGGAATACACCTAAAGGCATCAACAAGGCATGCAAAGGCACAGCCAAATTGCGACCGCTTTGTACATGCAACCACCACCATGAAAATAGAATCAAAACAGCAATGGCGCCAAGAAAAAAATACAGGCGGTGAGGGGCGAGGGCTAAGCGTTTCATAACAGTCTCTTGAGGCTAGGGTAGTGCTAATGGGATGGTGATCAGCATAATCTCAAATGCGCCGTCGAATTTTGATGGAGAACAAGAGATATGTTGAAAGTGTAATCCTTGTGGTGAGGAGTGCTAGCGACTGCGTGCCTGGGTGTGGAAAAACTGGATGTGGGTCAAGTTTTGAAGGGAGTGTACACCTTGCTTCAGAAGAAACTTGAGTCTCTATTTTGTCATGGTGAAGCTTCGAAGCAAGTTAAAATTGAACCTGTAAACAATTGGCGTTAACCCATCCTTTATTTTGAGAAATCAACTGATACATGATGTCGTGTTGGTAGGATGGGGTTTAGCTTTGTGCTGCTAAGGTGGATAAATTCAATTAAAGTTTATTGGATATAATTTGGACCTGGGTTGATGTTTTTTGAGGTGCAGAGTTCGGATTCGTACTATTTTTGCTGCTTTTTATTACGGATATTTTTTGAGTCTTTGATTGTTCTACTAAAAAATGAAAATTTAGTTCAAGGGAATTAGTTCTATGATGAAAGAAAATGAGACGATCCGTATAAATGGGGAAGATCTGATAGAAGCAGTGAATGAAATTGAAATTATGTTGACTTCGATCGATAAAATATTTAGTTATTTTACTTACGTCGATAAACGAGATACAGCTTTCAACGAAGAGCTGTCTCGCTTTATTGTTGATTGGAAGGTCTTAAACCGATTAGCACGAGTTCGAAAAATTCTGTCTGAAAATTTCGATGATACTTTAGGAGATGATGATATGGATGACTTAGAGCGCGCAGCTCATGCATTAGAATATTGGAAAAAGCCAGGTTCAAAACCAAAGTAAAGCAAAATGACTACGGAAATATCTTGGTTCGTTTTTATTTCAAAACTAAAGTTCAGCTTACGATTGTTCATTCACATCAAGATTGGATGTATGAACTGCACTTAGCCCCAGCGGCGCTCAAACGTACTTACCTCAAAAGCCCCGCCTCAGGATGTTTCGCGAAAATCGCAATCCCATTATCATGTCACAAACAAGTCATATTCGGGCAATACAATGCGCCATCTGCTGTACATACAACTGATATGTATGACGGCAGACCGGTGTGTACTGCTCGGCTTTGCCGAGCAGCTCACCGACCTCTTAGTTATTTCACGAATAATCCCGCTCGCTACACACACAAATTTTCTCTGCTTGCGGCGATGATTTAGGCACGATATAGTCATTTTTTGTATTTTGAAAGATGGCTATGTTTGCTCGACTTTTCATGAGTTTTTGCCTGTCCTTAATTCCTCAAATTGCGCTTGGACAAGATGCTAAGCAAGATGTTGTATTAGTAAGTAATCATAATAAGCACCCCTTAATCGGTAAGGTCGTCAATGGGCAGGCGGTGTTTGTTGATGAACAACTAGCCTTTGATTTGGTGCGGCAGCGGCGGTTTGTGTTTGTCGGTGAAAAGCACGATAACCCCGAGCACCATCAGTTGGAGCAACGACTAATTCAAGAGCGCTTTAAAGGAATGGCGCAAGCTAAGCAAGGGCGGGTGGTATTTGAAATGCTCGATACTGGTCATGATGCTGCGATTGCGCAATTGCAGGCAACGGATAGCTTGACGCAAATGAAGAGCACTTTAAATTGGCCTGCAAAAGGCGGCTGGGATTGGTTAGCTTATTCCCCGTTGTTTCAAGAAGCTTTAAAGAATTCTGCACTAGCGTCTGGTAATATCGATCGCCCATTTATCTCTAAAGTATATAAGGATGGAGACCAGCATTTTCTTGCTAATGCGCGATTTTCGACAGCCATTAATCCGCCAGAGCCTCTGAAAAATTATTTGCTCGATCAAATATTTACTTCGCATTGTGGAATGCAAAGTCGTGAGACTTTAATGCCCATGTTGCACATCCAGTTAGCAAAAGACGCCAGCATGGCGAGCGCGATGTTACAAACCTCGGCGGCCATGTTGATCGCTGGTGGCGAACATGTCCGCGGCGAAACCGGCGCTCCTTGGCATTTGCTTAAAAAGAATCCCGATGCGGATGTATTGATCGTGCAAATTCTGGAAGTACAAGACAATAATGTTGACTTAAACAGCTATATCAAAAAAGCTGGCAAAGCAGATCTTTACTGGTTCACCGGGGCGACAGAAACCAAGGATTATTGTGCAGGCGTCAAAGGAAAAGCGGCACAGTAAATGCAGTTGACAAGAAAAATGGCGCTCAAATCAGAGCGCCATTTTTTTATTGAACAAAGCTTCGCTTAATTGACGCGACGCTCAAAAGTCATTTGTTCGACTTCTACACGGCGATTAGGCTCTAGGCATTTGATTAAATCGACGCGCTTTTTGTTGGTGCAAGTGACGACTGGATTTGATTCACCTTTACCAACTGCGTTCAAACGACTTGCTGCGATACCGCTGTTGACCAAGTAATCACGCACTGCATTCGCACGTTTTTCAGATAATGCCAGATTGTATTTGTCCGATCCTAAACGATCGGTAAAGCCACTGATCACCACATTCGAGATGCTGGTTGATTCCTTTAAAGCTTTGGCGATTTCATCTAATTTTGGCTGGGCACTGGCCAATACGGCGCTGTCAAAAGCGAATAATTCTGTCGAAGATAAAGTGTATTTTTCGAACTTCGGTGCTGGCGGTGGCGGTGGTAATACCGGTGCTGGTTCTGGCTGCTTTACAGGTGCTGGTGCTGGTGCTGGTGCTGGCTCCGCTTTGATCACTGGTGCTGGCTTTGCGATTTTGTCGAACACATAGTTCAGACCGACAGTAAAGTAACTTGTGTAAGAACGATTGAATCCAAAACTGCCGCTGTCCATGAAAGCGCGATTGCGACGAAAATCGGCTTGCAAAGCTAATTGCTCGGTCAAGTTGGCTTGCAGACCAAGACCAAGGCCGATGAATGGCGATGTTTTGGATTTGTCGATCACAGCTTTCGATAACTTGTCGTTTTGCGCTCCGCCGCTTACTAACAGAAAGGGGCTAATCGCTTCACGTGACAACATGTACAAACCGTCAACGCTTAGCGTATTTTGACGAAAGGTGCTGCCTGATTGTTTAGTACGCGCGGTTGAGCCGCCGAGTTGCAGATCCCAGTCTTGATTCAAGGCTTTACCAAAGCGCAGACCCAAACCTTGGCCGTCCTTGTTGAGCCCAAAGCGATTGTCAGTGTTGGTGTAATTAAGACTTGGTGATACATACCAGGATGGATTGAGATCCAGATTCTGCGCGAGAGCTGAAGTACTAAAGGCGGTGCCGATCAGGGCGATGGCGAAAGCGATTTTCTTCATGATAGTCCTTGTTAAAGTGGAAAATGTAATCAAAAATTATTTTGAATGTAGGGATTGTAAAGGGAAGGTCATGACTTGAAAGTCAAAGATTGTTAAGTGCGAGGCAAGTTAAAACTCATCTTGGTGATGTTCCGAGCTGTCATTTTGTTTGAAATTTGTTATGCTGCGCCACTCTTCATTTTTTCAAACAAAGTTTGCCCATGAATCAAAGCTTGTCCCTTTGGTGGGGATTAACCACCTCACCACTTGAGCTAATCTCATTTGTATTGGCACTGGTTATGGTCGTGCTCAATATTCGTCAAGTGCATTGGGCTTGGTTATTTGCGATCATTTCCTCCGCTTTGTATGCACTGGTGTTCTCTGACGCTAAGTTGTATGGCGATAGCGCTTTGCAGCTTGTGTTTATTCTGGTCTCAGTTTGGGGTTGGTCGCAATGGATGAAGTCGGGTGATCAAACCACTGGACTTCAGGTCAGCTATTTGAGACCAAGAGATAGAATCGTCGCCGGTGGTGCTTGGTTGGGAATGTTCGCCATCATTTATGGATTTTTGCACTTTGTCACGGATACCGATGTCGCGATGGCAGATGGTTTTTTAACCGCGGGGAGTCTGTTGGGGCAAGTTCTTTTATCGCGCAAAAAGATCGAAAATTGGTATATCTGGATTATCGTCAACGTCCTCTACGTTGCGTTGTATATCCATAAGGATCTGATGTTGACGGCGATACTGTATGCAATCTTTGTGATACTGGCCATCAAGGGTGCTCAGACTTGGAGAAAACAATGTCAGTCGTAAAACCGAATTTAAGAGTGAATCGCATCGCCATCCTGGGTGCAGAGTCCTCTGGTAAATCACAACTGGCAGAAGCTTTAGCGACACATTATCAAACAGTATGGGTTCCAGAATATCTACGTGAATTTGTCGAGCAGCAACAGCGAGTTCCAACGGAAGCTGATCAATTACTGATTGCGCAAACTCAAGTGCATAGAGAAAACGCCTTGATGTTAGAGGCAAAAAACTGGCTATTTTGCGATACGACACCGAGTATGACAGCGCTGTATAGTCGTTACTATTTTAAAGCGATGGATCCCGAGTTGGCGCGTTTAGATCTGAATCACGAGTATGACTTTAGTATCGTCACCGCGCCTGATTTTCCTTGGGTCGCCGACGGTTTGCAGCGAGAGTCGCCTGCGGTTCGCCAACATATTCATGACGAATTGCTGGCGATGTTGGAAGAGCGCGAGATCCCTTTTTTGTTAGTCGAAGGTAGCCTCGCTCAACGTCTGCAGCAAGTACAGTTCGCTTTGGATTTTTTGAGTTGAGCGCGACTTCCATTGATAGGTCGAATTCAGCAAGAGTCGTTTAGAAACTTAACGCAAACTCACGGTCAATCTTTTCCACATAGGATCTTGCCATTTATAAAATAAGCTCAGAGAGCTCGGCTGATCGGCACCGTTTTCTGTTTGCAAGGTCTCAGTATTGATCACTTCAAAGCGGCGTTTGAAAATGCCGTCCACTCTGGCTTCACGAGCGACTAGGATTTTCTGACTTGCCGGCACCCAACCGGCAAATTCTGCATAACCTAAATGCGGATTGCTATTTGCAGGTGGCAGTACATCGATGCGCCATCCTTCCTTCGTTTGTTGAAACAGCCAAAGTTCACGCCAGCTTTCCATGGGTTGTACGGCTAAGCTTAAAGCTGTGTTGCTCGGATTCGAACGTGCTGATGCAGTCCACACGACACTATACGTACAGCGTTTAGCCAATGGATTTTTGAGGTCGTGCTTGGGGTCAATTAGATGAACACAAGTTTCGCCAGGTTCGCCTGCGGTAGTCACAATTTGTAGTGGGCTTTTATTGACGACTGGGATTTCTGCAGCCCAGCGCACACTACCGACGCGAACCCCTGCATCTGCGTAGGTGAGCTTATCTTCATCCGTCAATTCTTCCTTGTTGACTAAGGCTAATTCATTCAGTGCTCGATTCCCAGCACTTTGAAAATCTTCATTTTTGCGAGCACGTTGATAGGCGATAGATGACCAGACACTGGCTTTGCGCATGTTGATTCGGTTCTTTAAGTACCCCGGTAAGTTGTTGGTTTCAACGCGCTCTAGGATGTCTGCACGCCAATTATCAATCGCAAATTTCTCTAATGGACGAGTGGTTGGGGGTATGCATTCAGGACGAGTTACGGCCAATGCGGCACGCGCTTTTTGTTCAGGGGTGGCGTTCATTGCTAAGACTCTGCGAAATGCTTCGCCGTCATAGCAAATTTGAATTCGGTCTTCGTGTTCGAAGCTGGTGAATTGGATGCCATAAAATTTCGCAAGCTCCATATGTGCAGCAACTGTGGTTTCGAGTTGCTTACTTGATTTACCATTGTTGCCAAGTTGTGTTTGCAGATTGCTGGATCTGCGAGCCAAGCGTTCTGCCATAGAGCCTAATGCATCAAAAACTTCTGCACTTATTTGATCCGCAGGCGCAGCCTTTAGATAGGCTGCCGTATAGCTAATACCTAAAGCTTCCGCACCCGGTGTGTCGCGTAAAAAACGAATCACTGCAAAGCTCTCAGGGGCCTGATCTGGGGACATCGGCACCAAACGCACTTGGCTGGCTTTGATAAAACCAGCGCGTTCACGCCTATGGTCATAGACCTGCAAGTAATCTTTGCGTTCACCTCGAATTTCTAAACTGTCTCCTTGCCATAAGACGACTTGTTGCTGTGCGCTGTCCTTGGGCGCAGCACGTAAAGCCGCTTGATCTTGGGTAACGATAGCGATGAGACTAGATGCAGCGATGGCAGAAATGCTGGATAACATGATGCTTCCCTTATGTTGATAGAGTCGGATTGTGTTAAAGACGATCGAATGAATTAGTTGTTTTCGGACGTCTCTTCTTCGACAACTTTTTTCTCGGGAGCTGCAGCTAAGTTTTGGTTATTAGCTTGGTTTTTGCCTACGCCCAATAATGCTGAGCCTATGAAGCCGCCATCCGAAGGAGGGGGCGCGATAATGACCGAGATCTTGTCGGACAATTTATCCGCCATGGTTTTTTGGATCAGTAAAGGATGTTTGGTCAACAGGGCACCATCACGTTCGAGTTGCGCGCTCGATACTTTACCAACCAGCTCTTGGCGGTAAGCATCGGCATCGGCTAGCTTGCGACGGGAATCGGCTTCACCCGCTGCTTCAATTACGCGTGACTGCGCATTACCTTCTGAAGTCTTGATCATGGAAATTTTTGATGCTTCTGCTTCTAATTGACGTTGTTCTATCTGCTTTTGTTTAAACGGTAAAACATGTTTCATGGCTTCTTCTTGTGCTTTTGCGGCGATGACTTGCTCGTTGCCTGCAGCTTCAGCAGCTTTTTCACGACGAACTTTTTCTGCATCCGATTCCAATGCCGTTTGCTTGACATACTTCTCTTTGAGTTCTAGCGTATAGCGCATTTTTTCACTCTCTAATTCTTCAGCCAAGAGTTTTTCCATGCCTCGTTTATAGTCCGCTGGTAAGTCAATTTTGCCGATCATGACGGCGTGCAGAATCAGGCCGTCGTTGGCTAGTTTTGGTTTTAATTCCGCTTCGATGAGTTGTTGGATCTCACCTCGCTTTGTCGAAAAAATCTCCTTCACCGAGTAGCGGGTAAAGGCTTTGTACATCACACCTTGTACCAAAGGTTCGACGATTTCATCATTGATATTGTCGGGTAAGCCGCGGCTTGAGCTCGTCAGTTTTGTTGGATCGATGGCATACCTTACTGTCAGATCAACGCCTAAAGATAATCCTTCGACGGATTGAAACGGAGCTTCTTCTGCGCTGCTTTTACTCGGACGATATAGTTGATCTTTTAAGGTGTACTTACGTAACTGATAAAAACCAGGAATGACAATCACACTGCCTTCGCGAAATTGGACCGCATGACCTGTCAATAAGTTGGAACGGACACCAGCCTCGCCGCGACTAATCGTTTGTACTGGTGGGTGGCGATACAGACCGTACGCTGCGGCGCCGATCAGGCCGATGACAGCAAAATTTTTCAACATGGTTTTGCTGACGAGTGGCTTCTTCACTTGAAATTCCGGAGGATACTCGCTTTGATAAGCAGACTCTGTATCGCTAGTGTCGGGGATGTCAGTTGCAATATCTGACTGTGATTCTTGTTTTGTTTTTTGAGCTGAGAAAAATGAGGTGAAAGTAGAACGTACCGCGTTGACGATGGTTTTAAGACGATTTGCCATGAGAGCCTCCTGTTTGTGTTTCGGTTTGTGTTTCGGTTTGTGTTTCAGTTTGTGTTTCAGTTTGGGATTAAATGCAAGTGCATTTGCCTGAGACACATCTTGCTTGATGCATTGCGGAGCATTCAATGCCGAGGTAATGGAAGATTCTTCAGGCCATGTCAGTGTTCGTTCCGGCTGCGGAGAAAAAAGCATAGGCGTGTGAAGAAAAACTCACAGCAGAACACTGACTTTTTGTAGGAAAACGTGGATACTTCGGAGTGTTTAGAACGCAAGGAGTTGCACGTGTCTCACCTCGTTAAAGTTGCCGTCATCGAAGACGATCTACCTACTAGCAATCAATTTAAAGCATGGATAGAAGCCGCCAAGCCGGGCATACAAATTGATCAATGGTTTAATCGCGATGATGCGGAAAGCGCGATTGCTAGAGAGCACTACGATCTGGTTGTTTTGGATATTGAACTTGGGCGTGAGCGGCATGCTGGCGTCGCGATTATTAATGCGATTAACAAAAATTTGAGCAAAGCCGCTGGTGGACAGGCGACTCCAGTACTGGTGGTGTCAGCCATGCCGGCAACTATTTATCGCAGCATTATGAAAGCACTTGATGCTTGGGACTATCTGCAAAAAGCGACCTTTGAAGAAACCGACTTTATTGATACTTTCCTAGATATGCTCAGAGCGGTCAAAGAACGTCGTCAGCAATCGCAACAAGTTAGTCAACAACAAGCCGACAAAGACAATGCTGCCACAAATACCGCCCTAAGCATGGATCCACTGCGACAACGCACGCCTATGTGGCGCGGACAAAGAATTAATCTCCCGTTGACTGCGCAGAGAATTTTGTCCGTCATGTTTGAAAAACGTGGTCAGGTTGTGTCGTATGACGATCTCTATGAAGTGGTGAAGAGCGGGCGTAACCGGGACAATATTCGCAAACACGTCAGCACCATACGCGATGCTTTTCGTGAAATTGATCCTGACTTTGAGGGCATAGAAAATGTGCCGATGCGCGGTTTTCGTTGGGTTGATGCGGGACTTTGATAGTCTCTTCGCCATTTATGAAAAATTTTCTCCTTTCGACTTATCGCTTACGGATCTTATTCCGAGGTGTATTTCTGCTGTTGGCACTGGCGACCTTAGGTTTAGCGCTTTCCGTTTTACAGCAAGAGAAACAGCTCAGTTATAACAACTATCAAGTCAATTTCAATAAGACGCGCAATCAAATCGCCGCGACCTTGAGACATCCTGCTGGGCAATTGGCCTTGCTCAATCCACGTGATTCTTTGAACCTCAATCAAGCGAATGGTTTACACCCTTTGTTATTGCCTTTTTCGGCTTTGGATTTTGATGATCAGAGCAAGGTGCAGCAGGCGATTGCCATGTCGGGTTGTCTGGTGCAGTACGGCGAGCATGGCTCACTGTGTGTAGGAATAGGGAATAATCCTTGGGCTGGTGGCTTTATTTATGTTGCCGGTAGCTTCAATAGTGCGGCGTTGGTATCACGTCCGCGTGGGCAAGCTGTGCGTGAGGAGGCGCATCGTATTCAAGTCAGTGTTGCTTTGCGTGGCGAACATTATCAATGGATTGCACCGTTTGAAGAAGAACCAACAGCCAAGACAAATGTGGGAGTACGTGGACGTTGGGTTGGTTTTTTAGACAGTGATGTTGGTAAATTGAATGTTCGTCCTGTGCGCGATTTTCGTGGATGGGCTTGGCAAAAAGCCGTTTGCAATGATGCTGATTTGGACGGCAAAGATGTAAATTGCCAACGGAATACGTTTTTCTCATTGCGGCTACCGATCGCTGTGTTGCAAGAAGCACTGTTTGAAAAGAAACGACCAGTTTGGCCGCCACAAGACCTCGATCAGATTCATGTTGAGTTAATGGTCTTGCCGCCAGACAGTCAGATTCCCTTACTCGATAGCCGAAGCGTGCCGACGGCGAGCCCATTCTCCTTAGGTGATTTGCAAACGATGTTATTGCCAGGCGAGTCTCTGCGGATTCGAAAATCATCAGACAAAAAAGATGTTATTGAATTGGTCGGAAAAGTTGAACAAGAAGATGAATCTTGGAATTTGTTGACACGCTTGATTCGGCGTTTACCTGTTGATGAGTACGACACGCCCTTGGAAGGAACTGAGTTGATCAGTACGCCTTTGGATAATTATGAAATTATGTTGAAGGGCGATGTGCGTAGCATTAGCAAAAGCTTGAGCGTGGTGGCGACGCGGGTTTCTTGGTTTGTGGGCGGTATGATCTTGGCTCTGTTATTGGCGTGGTTATTTATCGAAATTAATATTATCCGTCGCATCACGCTGCTGACTAAACGGGCGGCTGCACTTTCTAAAACCATGAAAGGAGCAGGCGAATTGGATCAATTGGATGTCAGCGATCTGCGTAGCGCGGATGAATTGGGGGTCTTGGCAAGTGGCTTGCATGATTTGTTACGTCGCGTGAAAGAAGACGTGGAACGCGAAAACATACGCACAGAGCAAGAGAAGCAAATGTGGCATGCAGTCGGCCATGAGATTATGTCACCACTGCAATCCTTGATGGTGCTGCATCAATCGCCAGAGGACCAGAGCCATCGTTATATCAGTCGTATGCAGCAGGCAATTAAGGTGTTGTACGGTAGTGCGACACCTAGCGAGGCTTTCCAATCAACGGTTTTGCAAATTGACGAGCTGGATATTTGTCAATTTTTGCAGCACGTGGCTAGCAATGCTGTGTGTATCGGTGTTGAACATGTTGAGTTTGTAGGTGGCAGCCATTCGATTAAGGTGAAGGCAGACGAGTATTCGCTGGAAGATGTCGTTACACATATTTTGAAAAACGCGGATCGTTACCGCCCAGCTGGAAGTCAGATCAGGATTCGAGTAGAACAACATGGCAGTAGTGTGCAGATCATCTTACATAATGGCGGCCCACATATTGCTTCGGATATGCTGGAAAAAATATTTGAATATGGCGTTTCTGATCAACTAGATTCCGCAGCCAATGGCAATCGTGGGCAGGGTTTGTTCGTGGCGCAGACTTATATGGCAAAGATGGGCGGCACGATAAGCGCGCGTAATGTGGAGTCCGGTGTGGAATTCGTCCTTACTCTGCAGAGTGTATAAGCTAATACAGCTTCGCTTTAGATTTGATTCAAAGCCTGTCGAATTGACGGAATCAATTCACTCGCGCTTAAGCCAATCGGGCCGATGCCGCTAGCCACAAGCTCATCGGCTGCTTTGCCATGCAAATAAACCGCCAGACAGCTGGCATGTTCTACGCTAAGTCCCTGTCCCAGTAGGGCAGCGCAAACACCGGTCAAAACATCACCAGTACCTGCAGTTGCTAAGCTCGGATTGCCGCTGCTATTAATCCATAGCTGATCTTCGAAAGCGATGATCGTGCCAGCACCTTTGAGGGCAACGCAGGTTTGCAGACGCTGGCTTAATTGTGTGGCAGCATTGCAGCGATCAGCTTGGATTGTTTTCGCATCAGTTTTAAGCAGGCGTGCCGCTTCTAAGGGGTGCGGCGTGATGACGGTGCTGAATTTTTGTTGTGTCCTAGATCTGAGCAAAACCTGTAAATCTTCATGCTCGGAAATCAGATTGAGTGCATCTGCATCAATTACTAGGATTTTCGCTTCTTGTAGTGCACCTTGTACTAACAACTTCGCGTCTGCTGAGTTGCCCAGCCCAGGCCCAATGACCACGACTGCGTGAATGAAATCCAATCCTTGCGCATGTCGACACATCAATTCAGGATGAGATGGATCAAACGCAGGTACACTCCCAGCAAAGCCTAAATAAACCCGACCCGCACCGGAATACAATGCAGCACGACCAGCTAAAAACAGTGCGCCGCTCATGCCTTCACTACCGCCGATGATGCAGACATCGCCGTAGGTACCTTTGTTACTATCGTGCAAACGCTTGGGGATGGTGTGCTGAAATGATTTTTCTAGCAGCAAGTGAGTGTGCGTCGCTGGGTAAATGCTGAGATCTAAACCCAAATTATCAACATGAATTTGTCCAGCATAGTCTTTACCCATTGCCGTGTGCAAGCCAATCTTATTGCCGATAAAGGTGATCGTGTGATCGGCACGCAAGACGGTGTGTTGTGCATCAAAAGCCTGTCCAGTGTCTACCAGTAAACCGCTGGGAATGTCTAATGCCAGTATGAGAATAGGGTGAATTTTAGATTGTCGGTTGATGTGAGAGATTAGCGTCGCTACCTTGCCCTCAATTGCCCGATTTAGACCTATCCCAAACAGGCCATCGATCAAGATATCCCAATGATTGAGTGGCATGCTTTCGACTTGATCTTGTGTTAGCCATGTTGCAGAGCTTTGTTGGGCACGGTGTAAGCTTTGTTGCGCTTCGATGGAATGTTGCGCCTCTTTTCCTAGCCAAAGCACATTCACTTCTAGATTTTCGTTCGCCAGATGATAGGCGACTTCCAAGGCATCACCACCGTTATCGCCGGCACCCGCCAAAATTAACACGCGCCCTCTGGCTTTTGGTAAAAGCTGAATCACCAATTTAGATGCGGCTATTCCAGCAGCTCGCATCAAGGCACCAACAGGCAATTCTCTTTTTGCCGCGACTTCGATGGCGCGGATTTGTTGACTTTGAAATAGTGCTGTCGATGTTAT
>JAYVHZ010000111.1:0-1887 GCA_043770645.1 Undibacterium sp.
CGGTATTTTTCATCTCTACACGAAAGCTTGCTTGCCGAGGAGATGTAATCAAGGCACTTTTACCGTCAATACTGACTTTAAAAATGAAATCGCTCCATGCAGGTACTGTACTGGAAAACCAAGGCAGGTTCACAGTATCATTCCCGCCCCGCCCATCGACTAGATTTTTCCCACCGCCTAAAAAAAATCTGTTGGCGTTATTGCTACCGTAAAACTCATTCTCATTCCAACCTCCTGCTGCTTCTTCTACGCCTATCAGCGTATCTCTTCCACCCCAGCCGTCTAAAGCCCAACCGGCTTCTAAGTCAACGACGATCTTGCCCGGCGCCCCATCCCAATAAGCAGCGATAATCTGACGCCACGGTTCGTTCGGTACGAGAATTTTTTGTATCGTGTCATTTCCCGGCCCGCCTATGACATTCCCGTTATAGCTGCGAATAATGTCATCGCCTTCTTCACCAAAAATATTGTCGCCATTGTCTCTATTGCCTGGCGCTTGAGTATAGTCGTCATTACCTTTGGTTAAACGAATATCTGCCATACCGAAGTCCTATCTTAACGAAATCAAAATCCAAAAAACTGTCTTGGCAATCGCAATTGGTGTGATGTTGATCAATCGCGTTTTTGAATGACACTTTCCTTGCGCTAGGTCTTAAAAATGTTCAAGGATTTTTGCGAAAAATTCGCAAGATTCGGGAAAACATTGAGCAACTGACTTGTGGGCAAACCCATCCATTGCATCAAGCTGGCACCTAGTTGATCCGTACTAGTCGATGGAACATGCCGACCGCCGCGACCAGGATCGCTATCATCTGCGCTACCCAATACTAAGGAAGGGAATTTGCCATGCACTTGTCCGCCAGCGACAGGACCGCCAAATACAAACCAATGATTACCCCAAGCGTGATCAGATCCTTCACCAGACGCAGGACGTAGTGTGCGGCCAAAATCACTCATCGCGAAGGTCGTTACATCCATATCCATCCCTGCTGCGATGATGGACTCATCAAAGGCTGAGACCGCCTTACCTAGGATAGCCAATTGCGCATCTTGGGTTTGAGATCCACTTCCACGCTGACCGAAGTGCGTGTCGAAACCGCCCCATTGCACAAAGAAGATTTGCCGGCGATAGCCCAAACTTTTGAAGACCGGCAATGCGCTAGCCAGTGAGCTTAGAAATCCCCCTAGACCATCACTTGCAAAATTAGCTGATGGTGGTTTGGCTTTCAAAAAAATCTGCGTAAATATGGCTGCTTCAGCGACACTCGTTCCAAAAGTCCGCGCATATTCTCTTTCGTAAGGATTGGTGAACTGTAGTTGCGCCATATTGTTGAGTGACTGTGCCCAGTAACTCTGTGGATTCGCCAGATCTGCTCGGCCCCAATACCGCGAACCGTTCACGGACATAAATGAGGTTTGGGAATTTTTTCCTAACACCAAAGTGCGATCTTGCGTCATCGTGACGGCGTTCAAGCGATTACGCAGGTTAGATGGAAACAACTCCAATCCACGTCCCGCCCAACCACTTTGATCCGCATCACCACCCCACCCTTGTTGCATCGCTGTTTGGTCGCTATGCGACATCAAAAATGGCGGTAGTGGAACAGCGCGATCAATCACTTGCGGTCCTGTCGACGGTACGATCAAGGGACCAATGTTAGAGACCCACGCCAGGCGTTGGCGATTGTAAAGTGAAGCGAGCGGAGAGAGCCCTGGATGTACGGCAAAAGTATGACCAGCGCTATTGCCATTCAAAGCAATCAAGGACTCTTTCGGCAGCGCTAAAACAGGGCGCGACTGACTGTAGTCGCGATAAGCGCCGTCGGTGGGGATTAAGGTATTATGGCCATCGTTTCCGCCTGACAGATAAAGGCAAACCAATGCTTT
>JAYVHZ010000112.1:0-7313 GCA_043770645.1 Undibacterium sp.
ACAAGGTGCGCGCGATTATCTGGTCAAGCCAATTGACCCTCAAGAGTTACTCGCGAAAATCGCAGCACTCGGTTAAGCGAGTTAGCTTATGACAGAAAACTCGAGTGATAAATTAGTGTTGCCTGAAGCGGAAGTGCCCGTGTCCGCTGCCGTTGGACGACGCGCTCGTTTGCGTGATTTTCAAACGCAGTTAATGGAACGCATGCAGGCAGCCAAAGCCGGTTCTCATGTGAGGGCAAATCAACTTGGCGTTCAAATTGGCAAATTCCGCTACTTGATTGATTTACGCGAGGCTGGCGAAATTGTTTCTTCCGGAAATTTAACCAGAGTTCCTCTAACCAAGCCTTGGTATTTAGGTTTGTCGAATGTGCGCGGTAGTTTGACAAGCGTGATCGATTACTCATTGTTCGAGGGAAATGAGGCAACCTTTCTAGATTCTTCCTGTCGGGTGCTCGCGTTTTCTAATTCGCTATCATTTAATAGTGGGTTGCTCGTATCGAAAGTCTTAGGCCTGCGCAATGCCGACGAAATGGATTTGATTGATGAGTTGGCGACAGAAATAACCACAAGTCAGCAGCAAAAAAAGTCTTGGGTCTTGAATCGGTTTTTGGATGCAGACGGACAAATTTGGTCGCAAATCAGTTTGTCGCTTTTGGTTCAAGATCAAGAATTTTTGCATATTGGCTTGTAAATAAAAATAAGTGTTTGACGGATAAGTAAAACTAGAAAAGCTACGCTTTTCAATCGTTTAGGAGATTTTGTAATGGCATTGAATAACCCACAACATTCGACTGAGGATCAAGAAGTCCAGGATCTAGACTTTGCGAATCAAGCTTCAGAAACGCCGATTGAGTCGACTGAGAAAGAGATTCCGCCGCTCGAAACGATAGAGGAAGCACAAAATGTTCGTATGTTGCAAGAGCACGAGGTCGTTGCTGTTGAGCCTGATCCGATTCCTGTTCCTGACATGTCGAAAGAAGTGAATTTTGACAGTACGATCAATCGTATCGATGCAACAATTGTCGGTGACGCAATAGATAAAGGTAGGGATATTCGACTACCTCTCATTGGTCATCTATCACTTCAAAAGCAAATTCGATATTTATTGGGTGCGATGGCGCTCGCATTAGTTTTTAGTGCTTTGTTTGTGTATCTAAATTCTAGTAAATCGACACTAATTTCAACACAAGCACAGATTTCTGGTGAAATCTTGATGCACTCGCAGCGTATTGGTAAAGCGGCGCCGAATGCGATTTACGGTAAACCAGCGGCGTTCTCTCAGTTGGAAGAAAGTCAAAAAACCATTAACAAAAACATTGATATTTTGCTCAATGGTGGTGATTTTAAAGGCCGTTCGGTTTCGAAGCCTAGTTCTTCCGTTGAACCGATTTTAAAGACGACCAAAGATGCTTGGAAAAATTCCAACAATGCCGCAACCATCATTATGAAAACCAAAAAAGAGTTGGCCGGTTTTCGTGAAGATTTGGAAAGTATGAACTTGTTGTCACCAACGTTGGAAAGTTTGACCAGCGATATTTCTACGAAAGAAGTGCAGGGCGGTGCTTCTGCTCAGGCGATTTTCGCCTCCGGTCAATTAGTTATGTTGACGCAACGTTTGGCGCGAAGCGCGAGTGAGTTCATGACACCTGAAGGTATTAATCCAGAAAAAGCTTTCTTGTTGGGGAAAGATGCGAATACTTTTTATGAATTGGTTGAAGGCTTTTTGAATGGTAGTGAAATTAATAAATTGGCTGCGGTGAAAGATCCATCAATTCGTGCTTTATTGACAGAGTTACAGAAGGTCTTCGTCGATTACAAGAAAAACGTGGATAGTATTTTGGCGAAAAACCTTGAATTCATTGAAGCTAAAAAATCAGAACAGTTAATCTTTAATGAAAACGAGGATCTGAAACAAAAAATTTCTACATTGGAAAAAACTTACACGGCACAACAAGATTCTACCAATCTGTCTTTCTGGTTTTTGATGTTGTCTGCGGCACTGGCGCTGGTATCCGCTGCAGGTATTGCGGTGGTATTGTTGCAGGATAGTCGTAATCGCACTAAAGAAGCGAATCAACGTCGTCTCGAGGCGGATGCGCAAATGCAATTGGCGCAGAAGCAAGAAGAACAAGCGAATGCAGTGAATGAACAAAATCAGGCGGCGATTTTGCGCTTAATGAATGAGTTGCAGGAAGTGGCGGATGGTGACTTGACGGTGCAAGCGACGGTTTCTGAAGATATTACTGGTGCGATTGCCGACTCCGTTAATTACACGGTGGAAGAATTACGTGGTTTGGTCGGTCGCGTTACTAATACAGCAGTCCAAGTTACCTCTGCGTCTTCTCAAGCACAAGATATTTCGGATGAATTGCTGGAAGCGTCTCATCAGCAAGCGCGTGAGATTGTGGATGCAGGTAAAGCAATTACGACGATGGCCAACGATATTACTGAAGTTTCCCGTTCCGCGAATGAGTCAGCCGAGGTTGCGCGTCAGTCGGTTGCTGCGGCAGAACAGGGAGCTTTAGCGGTAGAGAATACGATCAAGGGCATGAACGAAATTCGTGAACAGATTCAAGAAACTTCTAAACGTATTAAACGTCTCGGTGAATCTTCACAAGAGATTGGTGAGATCACAGAACTGATTTCAGATATTACCGAACAGACCAACGTGTTGGCGTTGAACGCGGCGATTCAGGCGGCGTCAGCGGGCGAAGCAGGTCGAGGTTTCTCGGTTGTGGCGGAAGAGGTTCAGCGTCTTGCAGAACGTTCAGCTGAAGCGGCCAAACAGATTGGTGCGCTGGTACGTACGATTCAAACGGATACCCATGATGCTGTTGCGGCGATGGAAAAATCAACACAGGGTGTGGTTGAGGGAGCAAAATTGTCCGATGCTGCGGGTACTGCGTTGTCAGAAATTCGTAGCGTTTCAAACCGCTTGGCGGAACTGATTCAAGGTATTTCACTTTCCACTGAACAGCAAGCAACTTCAGCAAATGGCGTTGCTCAAAATATTCAACACATTTTGACGATCACTGAGAAAACACAGAGCGGTACACAACAAACCTCCATCTCCATTAAAGACTTGTCGATGTTAGCGGAAGAATTGAAGAACTCAGTGTCTCGATTCCGGGTTACTGCCTGATCTTCGACAGCAAGCTAAACACTGCTTGGGCTTATATATGTATGCAACGCGGAAAACTTGGTTTTCCGCCTTTAGAGTTTGCGGGGTTTAAGAATGACATCAGGTTCTTCTAAAACGTTGGATTCTGGACAGGAGCAATTTGATATTGCGCCTTTGTCCTGGGTGATGACGGAATTGCGGGAAGCACTCTCGAGTGCGGGTAAGTTGTTGAATGATGCGATCAGTCAAGAAACTGATACGCAAGCAACTTCATTATTACAGGCCAAGACTTATTTGCATCAAGCGCATGGTGCATTGCAGATAGTAGAAGTAGAAGGGGTTTCGATTGTTACCGAAACCGTCGAAGAATTGATCGAGAGAATTCAAGCAGGCAAGTTAGAACTCACTACCGATACCGTGCGGAAAATGACAGAGGCATTTTACGGTGTCTTGCGTTATTTAGAAGATCTATTGGCGGGTAACTCACAACAACCAGTCCGTTTGTTCCCTGAATATCGTGCATTACTTGAATTAAAGGGTGCCGAACGGATTCATCCAGCGGATCTGTTTTTTCCATCCTTGTCGGTGCAGGAAAAAATTCCCGAGTTAGCTCTGTCTGGGCATCCTAGTGAAATTAATTATGGCGCTATACGTTTGCGTTTTGAGAAGTTATTGCTGACGGTGCTCACTAGCAAGAATCCCGAAGCGAAGCTAGACGCATCGACTCAAATGAGTATTTTGATTCGTGAAATTGAACAAGCACAAGTCACCTCGCAGACCAAAGCATTTTGGTTAGTAATGCGTGCTTTTGCAGAATCAACAGCTTTAATTGATGCCAGAGACGAGCGACATATTAAACAGATTTGGGGACGAATTAACTTACAAATTCGTCGATTGGTGGAAGGTAACGCCAGCGTACCGGAGCGTTTATTGCGTGATGCTTTGTTTTTTATTGCACAGGTTCGTGAACCTTCGCCCTTTGTTGCGCAAATCCGCAAAGCGTATCAACTCGAAGATCATGTTCCAGATGATTATGATCAAAAACGTTATGGCTTGATTGCACCGAACGTCTTGTCGAGTGCCAAAGAAATACTTACGAATATCAAGAATTTGTGGGGGCGTATTTCCAATGGGGACATGAGTCTCGCAGATAAATTTTTTCAAAAAATGAAAGATTTGGCTGAGCTCGGGCCGAGTTTGCAGTCGCCACCTCTTACGAAGTTATTGAAAGAGTTGAACGGTATCGCGAGTCACGCGGTTCGCGCGCAAGATAAAGAGCGAATGGGCTTAGAGTTAGCGACTTGCTTGTTGTTTTTGGAAAATGCTTTAGAGCAAATTACCCATTTACCAGCAAATTTTTCAGCACGTGCTGACGAAATATCGGCACGCCTGTTGGCCGTTGTCGGTGGCGAAATTCCAGATACTCAGGTCACATGGATAGGTGAAATATCGCGTGAAGCGCAGCAACGTCAAACCATGGGTGTGTTGGTCAACGAGATGCAGCACAGCTTAAAACAAGCTGAAAAAGCACTCGATGAACACTTTCGAGATGTATCGAATACCGCAATTTTGGCTCCCGTCGATGGCGTGTTGGCGCAATTGGGCGGTGCTTTGGCAATCTTGGATCAGGACGAAGCTCTCGCTGCAGTTAACCATACTCGACATTTAGTTGGCTTATTCGGTGACCACAGTGTAGCGTCAACTGCTGAGCAGCTTGATCACTTACATCAAAAAGTTGCACAAAATGTAGGCGCGCTTTCGTTTTTCATCGAAACTTTACAAAATCAGCCGGAGTTCGCTAAAAAACGCTTTAGTTTTGATGTTGAGGCAGGACTTTTTCAGACTAGTTTATTGGATAAAGCGCCTGAAAAAGAATTGTTGCCCTCAGTTCCGCTAGAGGCGAATTCGATTGTGCATGCGAGCACAGCAGAGCAAGATTTAATCGAACAGCAAAAAGAGTCGGAACGATTATTGGCGTCTTTAGTGGATGCGCCTGCAGATTCAGATTTGCAAGCCAAATTAAAGGACTCTTTAGATCACGAGCGTTCATTTGCCGCCCTGTTAGATGATAGTGAAGCGAGTGCTCGTGCGAAAAATGCGATTGATTTACTCGCGCATGCTGATTTATCGCAAGCGACAGGCTTAGATGAAATTGTTGCCGCGACCTCTCACATTGACGTCACACAAGACCTACCATTAAGTCACGAATTGCCAGAAACCGAAGCGGAGATTGATGCTGAACTGTTAGAGATTTTCTTAACCGAGGCCGATGAAGTGCTGGGTGCAGTACAGGAAAATATTCCATTATCCCGTCACGATACGGCCAACCAAGAATATCTGATCCGCTTGCGTCGATCTTTCCATACTTTAAAAGGTAGTGGACGTATGGTTGGGCTGATGGTGTTCGGCGAAGGTGCTTGGAATATTGAACAGGTGATGAATTTGTGGTTGTCTGAATCACGTTCAGGTACTGAGGCACTTTATGAGTTGCTAGAATATACGACAGAACAGATGTTCGCGTGGGTTGAGGAACTCAAGGTCAAAGGGAATTCTTCTAGAAATTCGGATGCCATTATTGCTGCAGCCTTGAGAGTAAAAGCGGGTGAACACTTCAGCCTTGAACCAGCAGTGGTCGAGGTTGACGTCGGTGTGCTACAAGAAGTTGACAACAGACTGGTTGATGCAGTTGAGCTAGTATCCGGAGATTCGCTATCTTCGCCAAATGCAGATATCCCAGAATTGGCGTCAGATTTCAAGCATCTTGACGATGAAAACCTGATTATCCCATTCGAAAATAAGCCGATTGGTGATGATGATTCGGTTAGCCTATCTGATGATTTGGCAAATACAAATGAACCTGTCTCTGAAGCTGAAGAGCGCGTTGAGATCGAGTCAACTGAAACAATCGATTACAGCGATGTTGTGAGCAAACTCGATCCGGTTGATTTCATTCCAGAATTCGTCTTCGGTTCTGAATCGATTCCATCTGATGTTCAAGAAGCAGATGATTTGCTGGTAGCGACAGAATTTGTAGAGACTGATAGCGATACATTGTCAAACGGCGAGCACGCTGTTGAAGTTGCAGCTTTACCAGAAATTGAAAAAACTGATGTAGCTGAGCAAGATATTGAATTTGTCGATGAAATTGCCCTAGAGGAAGATATCGAACCGATTCAAACAAGCGCACTGCAAACCGCGCAGATCATTGAATTCCCTGACTTTTCAATGCCTGTGCCTAAAGACTCAGATGGTACCAAACGCATCGGTGATATTGAAATTAGTCTGCCACTGCACACCATTTATATGGCAGAGACAGATGAGATTGTGCGTTTCCTTGCTCAAGATTTTTCAGAGTGGCGACACGAACCAAATCGTCCAGTTTCTAGACATGCAGTGCATGCGGCACATTCCTTAGCCGGAAGTTCTGCGACTGTCGGCTTATTCCCAGCGCAAGAATTGGCGCATAGTTTGGAAAATGTTCTGCAACGTTTAGAGCGCCATCCGGTTGGTTTGATGGGAGATGAGTTTGATTTGCTAGATCATGCAGTTGACTGTGTGAAGCACATGCTGCAAAAATTCGCGCTGTCTGAGATGGCAGATCGTGTCCCTCTTGAAAATTTACGTCTAGGGCAATTGCTGGAAGCAGTGATAGCACGTTCGAATGTTGGTGATGATGGTGAGTTCATCACGTCAACGAATGAACGTTTAGATAAAGTTATGTTGGATTCCGAACCGAGTCATGTGAATTCGGACACGGCGGATACTACTTTTGACACATCAATCGATTTGAATGTGATTGAAGTTCCAGAGTTAAATACGAATTTTGAGACCGAGCAAGCCGAGTCTATTCCGGAATCTATGTTGATTGATGAAGATCAGGGTGTGTCTCCTGCATTGGAAATCACCGTAGAACCGTTAGAAGAATTTTTAGATGACGAGCTTGATCTAGCAGATTCCGTTGGGGATCTTGTTGTGGAAAACGCTGAGGATCTGGTAGACATCTCAGCTGAGACAAATACCGAGATCGCTGTAGTTGGCGTCTCGTTGGAAGATGAAGTAAATGTCGCAGTAGATACAGTGACAGAAAACGCCGACCTTGAGTTAAGTTCTGAATTGCTAGAGTTGACTGATCAGTTGGTGATAGAAGCCGAGGTTGACACTGCAGAGACGGTCTCAGCAACACAGACTTTAG
>JAYVHZ010000113.1:0-3455 GCA_043770645.1 Undibacterium sp.
AAGTTGACGTCCAAAGCAGTGCGAAATTTTAGCAAAAACCCTATAAATACCCGCCTGATCGACTAAAGTTGGCATAGAACCACTTGGCACAATCCTTGCAATGATAAGCATAGGTACCAACGTTGGTACACCCAGAAATCTTGCTAACGGCGGCAGATTTCTCAAGACAAAGGCGTCTTCCTACCCGCTCACATGAGCATGGTAGTAAGGCGCTTTTTTTCGTTTTGACGACGTAATTTGAAAACCATCACGCTGGAGTCTGACCATGCATAAGCCAATGAGTAAATCCATCCTCACAACAACTGAAACAGGTGCCAACAATGAAAACTCTACGATCAAGCTCAACAGCAATTTGTCAGTCAAAGATCAGAAGCGTCGTGAATTCATACAAGGGGCAAGTAGCTTGGTCGGACTCGGAGCCAGCGGGATGTTAGGCATGAGCGCAGCGACTACGGCTTGGGCAGCTGGTTCAGATAAACCAGAAAAGGAAGAAGTCAAAATCGGTTTCATTCCGCTGACCGATTGCGCATCGGTAGTGATCGCCGCTGTAATGGGCTTTGATAAAAAATACGGCATCAAAATTGTACCTAGCAAAGAATCATCTTGGGCCAGTGTGCGTGACAAATTGGTCAACGGTGAATTGGATGCAGCGCACGTCTTGTATGGCTTAGTGTATGGCGTCCAACTCGGCATTGGCGGCCCCAAAAAGGATATGAATATCCTGATGACGCTCAACAATAATGGGCAAGCCATCACGCTCTCTAAAAAACTCGCCGACAAAGGCGCGGTCGACGGCGCCGGTCTTGCCAAGTTAATGACACGTGAAAAGCGTGAATACACCTTCGCGCAGACCTTTCCAACCGGCACCCATGCGATGTGGTTGTACTACTGGCTAGCGGCTCATGGCGTCAATCCGATGAAAGATGCGAAAGTCATTACCGTACCACCACCACAAATGGTCGCGAATATGCGGGTCGACAATATGGATGGCTATTGCGTCGGAGAACCCTGGAATCACCGTGCGGTCGCCGATGGCATTGGTATTACTGCGGCGACTACGCAAGACATTTGGCGCGATCATCCAGAAAAAGTCTTGGGCTGTACAGCGGAGTTTTCACAGAAATATCCGAAAACGGCACGTGCACTGATCGCCGCGATTCTTGACGCGAGCCGCTGGATTGATGCCTCACTAATGAACAAGCAAAAGATGGCGGAAATCATCGCTGAAAAATCCTATGTAAATACCTCGGTTGATGTGATTAATCAACGCATCATGGGACGCTATCAAAATGGTTTAGGTAAGACTTGGGACGATCCTTACTACATGAAATTTTTCAACGATGGTGCGGTGAATTTCCCTTACCTCTCTGATGGGATGTGGTTCTTAACTCAACACAAACGTTGGGGTTTATTGAAAACCGATCCGGATTATCTGGGTGTGGCAAAAGCGGTGAATCGCATCGACATTTACAAGGATGGCGCAGCGATGGCGAAAGTCAATGTACCGAAAGATCCTATGCGCAAGAGCAAGCTAATCGATGGCACGGTATGGGATGGTCAAAATCCTGCTGCGTATGCTGCCTCATTCAAGATTAAAGCCTGAGGAATCCATCATGACCAGTCTGCTCAGTACCTATACCAACGATGGCGCTCCAGCTATAGCACTGGTAACTGTAACGGCGCCCGCACCTGAAACAAAACCAGTAGCAAATAAGGCAGATGATATGAGCAAGGACGTACCAATAATTTCACCGCCGGTCTTCAAACAGCCATCGAGGTTCAAGCTACATATGAAAGCGATCGCCTTCAAGCTATTGCCGCAATTCCTGGGCTTAGCAATGCTCGTATTAATTTGGGCGATCATTGCTGAGAAAAATTCCTCACTGCCCTCGCCCTGGGTCACCTTACAGGAAGCGATCAAGTTATTTTCTGATCCTTTCTATCAAAACGGCCCAAACGATCAAGGCATAGGTTGGAATATTTATGCCTCTTTAAAACGGGTCGCGGTTGGCTTTGGTCTGGCAGCTCTCATAGGTATCCCACTGGGTTTTATGATAGGCCGTTTTAGTTTTATGGCGGGCATGTTTAACCCGATTATCAGCTTGCTCAAACCGGTCTCGCCTTTGGCTTGGCTACCAATCGGCCTATTGGTCTTTAAAGCTGCGCATCCAGCAGCGATCTGGTCGATTTTTATTTGCTCGATATGGCCGATGATCATCAACACCGCCATCGGTGTGCAGCGTGTTCCGCAAGATTATATGAACGTCGCGCGCGTCTTAAATTTGTCTGAGTGGAAAATCCTGACCCGCATTCTATTACCTAGCGTACTGCCTTATATGTTGACTGGCGTGCGTCTGGCAATCGGCACCGCATGGTTAGTGATCGTAGCAGCAGAGATGCTAACCGGCGGCGTCGGTATCGGTTTCTGGGTGTGGGATGAATGGAATAACTTGAACGTACCGCACATCATTATCGCGATCGTGGTGATTGGTTTAGTCGGACTGTTGTTAGAACAAGCCTTGGTCGCAGTGGCGCGTGCAGTCACCTACGAAGAAACAGGAGCATAAAACTATGGACGCCAACGATAAAAAGTACATAGAAATTCAAAATGTGGAAATGCGTTTCGATACGAAGAAAGGTAGTTTCCATGCTTTACGCGATATCAATCTGCGCATCGCCAAAGGTGAATTTATTACACTGATTGGTCATTCTGGTTGCGGCAAATCGACGCTTCTGAATTTGATTGCTGGTTTAACTACAGCTACATCCGGTACGCTGTTATGCGCGAATCGTGAAATCGCCGGGCCTTCACCCGAGCGTGGTGTGGTCTTTCAAAATCATTCGCTGTTGCCGTGGCTGACCTGCTTTGAAAATGTTTATCTGGCGGTCGAGCGCGTATTTGCAACGACCGAAAACAAAAGTGAACTCATCAATCGCACTCGCAATGCCTTAGCTCTCGTAGGTTTGACTGCTGCCGATAAAAAGCGTCCACATGAAATCTCTGGCGGTATGAAACAACGTGTCGGCATTGCCCGTGCTTTAGCGATCGAGCCCAAAGTGTTATTGATGGACGAACCTTTCGGCGCACTCGATGCACTGACCCGCGCTCACTTACAAGATGAGCTACTCAAGATCGTCGCCAAAACGCAATCGACCGTGGTGATGGTGACACATGATGTGGATGAAGCCGTGCTGCTGTCTGACAAGATCGTGATGCTGACCAATGGCCCTGCGGCCACGATAGGCGAAGTCTTGTCCGTAGAACTAGCTCGACCACGCGAACGCGTCGCTTTGGCGAACGATACGCAATACGCCAAATATCGCAGCGCGGTGCTGGAATTTTTGTATCACCGCCAATCGCATCCGAGCAAAGAAGTCGCGTGAATAAGAATTTTTTCGCAAGCATTCAGTCCCTATGAAAAATACCAAAGTCAAATTCCATTGACGCAGAGGCG
>JAYVHZ010000114.1:0-1550 GCA_043770645.1 Undibacterium sp.
GGAAGATGGTGACCGTGACGCGCTTTTAACGGGGGTTGGATATCGCGTACTCAGATTCAAAAAAACACCTGATGTAGCAGCTTTGCAGGCCGCTGTAGCTATTCCAGTAAGCGCAATTTAACCAAGGAAAATCTGCATGTCATTATTTCAATTTAAAAGAAAACTCCCGCCGGGGTTAACCGCCGAAGATGTTATTGAGCAAGAAGCGTGGATTGCAAGCGAAGCGGTGGCAATGAAAGAATCTTGTGATCACTTTATGGCTGAACTGGTTGATTTTCCGCAATACGTGAGTCTCTACGACGCCCTCCTACACGTCCCAAGTGGTTGTTTGGTAACACAGCAGGATTCTGGTATTCAACTCGTTTATGTTGGTACTGGTTCAAGCATGACGAGTTCAATAACAGGCGGTCAAATTGTCAGGCTAAGTAATAAAGAGCAGCTAAACAAATACATGGCTCTGATGCGTCTCGAAGCCCAAAAACTTGAATCAAAATAGCAAGGAAAATTTAATGATTGGCTACATCGCACTTACCCTATCAGCCGAAGCATTGCTTTTGTCTATTCGGATGAATGCAGCCCAACGTCGTGAGTTTGAATTTTTCTTAAACGAACACGAAACAAAACTTGGAACTAAGCCAGGTCTTTTAGAAAAGTTCAAATGCTGGAATGCTTCGCTTGGTGGACGTGCCCCTAAGTGGCACTGGATATCACCAGTTGTTGCAAGAAATCAACTCTAGCCTCGATCAAAGTCCAGCAAAAATGAAAGTAAAACAATGAAAACCAATATTCATGCCGCGAGACTCAAGGAACGGATAAACAGCCTTTCTCATATTAGCCGCGCAGATTTCGAAGCCGTGGAAGCAATAGCCAATCGGTTATCTCAAACATACCCTGATGACTGGTACGCACGACTGGGGCGTAAAAGCGCTGTATATGGTGCTTTGAATTTGGTGGTTCTAGCTTTAGGTTTGTCACTGCTAGATTTACCTTGGTTTATATGGCTTGCGTGTCCTTGGACTTTAGCGGTTGTATTCAAGTGCTTTGGTGCGTTGTTTGGACGCCAGTGGAATTCTCCACGCTGGGACCACAAATTGGCGATGCTAACTGACGAAGAGATCAAAAGCATTAGGCAGGTTTGCAGCCGATTCAAGCCAGTTCAGCATGCTCAGGTACAGAGTTACATGCCTTGTGCGAATGGAGCGCAATTTCATGCTTTATTTGAGTTTTGCGAACGCCTTGCTTTTGGGCAGTCTTACTAATTTACTAAAGGAAAATTTAATGCACTCAAAAAATGAAAGTCTTGAAGAAAAAGGGCTTCGCTTGCTTGGTGAGCAAGCAAGAAGCAATCCGGCTAGGTTTGCAAAAGAAACTTACTGGGGGTTTATTCCTTTTGTAGTGGCATTGCTCGTCGCAGCTTACTTTTTTGTCACAAATTAAAAGGGAAAGAATGTACAAATTAGCCGCCCTACTGTGCTTTGCATTTATTCAAACAGCCTATGCAAAAATTGAAATTGATACGGTTTGCGCGGCTAAGTGGCCTGAGCCAACGG
>JAYVHZ010000115.1:0-1925 GCA_043770645.1 Undibacterium sp.
ATAAGCCATCCCCAAACACACGCAAATAAATCGGGCTCGTCCAACAAACGGTTCAGATCGTGGCCGCTTCGCGTCACGATCTAACCTTACTCGTTAGCCACCATTTTTGTGAAGCAACTTTCCATGGCGAGTGGCAATAAGGATACCTAAGATTGCGCAAAGAGCATAAACAAATAGCTCCAGAAATAATGCAATTTGCATTTGCTGTGGATAGCCATCATTCCAAACGAAGCGAAGAGGAAGAACAATGAAAGAAACACCAATTACGGACGGAACAGACGCAATAGCGAATTGTTGCTTTGCTACTCCCCACCACGCAAAGAGTGAGCCACCACCAAATACTGCAATGCCAATTGAGAATATGTAAATTAGAAAAACTGGGTCTGTAATCGGTGAATATTTACCTTCGGATGCTTCTTCAAGTAAGTGGGCGTTCGTATACGGTGCCATCCGCTCCGCCTCGAAAACACCGAGCAGTTCTTGCGTCGTTAGATCAACTGCCATGGTTGTGACCGTCCAAAGAGCCAACATTAAAATGAACGGGAGAATCAAGCGTCGGATGATGAACATCATAGTGGCTAACGCTAAATTGACCGGCGCGAAGCGTCGGTGTCGAATGTTGAGTTGGACGAAGCCGCTACGCGGAGAAAACAAAGCATACCAACTCCGAAATTCAAAATTACAATTCTATCTCAAGCCTTCAACGGTGAAGGCACTATTTTGAGGAGAATTGATCATGAATCACGACTGGCCTGCGGACTTTGAATCGCATTATCAAACCCATCTACAGCGGCTTCGACTTGCTGGTTTTCGTCCTAAAACCATCGAAGCTTATTCGCAAGGTGTGCGTCGTGCTGGACTGTATTTTCGCTATCAAATCAATGCCTTAACAGAGGCGCAGTTAACGCAGTATTTCTCTCAATTACTGAGCACCCATTCGTGGAGTACCCTCAAGCACGATTTGTATGGACTTAAATTTTATTACGACAAAGTCTTACACCAAGACTGGCCTGCACCGAATTTGGTGAAGGCGCCTCATAGCCAGCGCTTGCCCGATATCGTCACAGTAGAACAAATGCAGCAGATTATTGCCAACACCAAGGTACTCAGTTATCGCGTGTTTTTTTATGTGTTGTACAGTCTTGGCTTGCGCCTTGGTGAAGGTTTGCGCTTGCAGGTGGCGGATATTGATGCCGATCGTCTGCGGGTGCAGATTCGGGACGCGAAAGGCAATCGTGATCGTTTCGTGCCGCTGCCAGTTTCTACCTTAACGGTGCTGCGTCAATTTTGGATGGTTCATCGACATCCGCATTTGCTCTTTCCGAATCGTGCAGGTGGTTTGAAGAAAGCGCATCTTGCGCCAACACACTTAGACGATGGTGGCGTACAAAGAGCCTTGCGCGCGGTGTGCGTCGATATCCGTTTAAAAAAAGAATTTCGCCCCATAGCCTAAGGCATAGTTATGCCACGCACTGTATCGAAGCAGGCATCAATCTCTCAGACTTACAGCAGTTCCTCGGCCATCAATCCATCCTCACCACCACGCGTTACACGCATCTGACTAATCATCAAACCGAGACCGCAGTTGAACGCCTCAATCTCTTGATGAATCGACTCCACATCCATTGGGGAGAGATCAAATGATCCGTTTGATCGATATCCTGCAACGCTTTGAAAGTGATTTCCTACACACCTATGGCACATCACTATTACCCAGTCAACGCCGCGCCCTGAGCGCCTTTAAGCATTGTCGAACAAGGCTTTCGGCACAGATGCGCGTGCAATGTGAGGCTTGTTTTAAAACCGATTATTTGCCACATTCGTGCGGACACCGATCCTGCCCGCATTGCCAAGCCCATGAGTCCCAGCGCTGGATCGAACAACAGCAAGCAAAACTACTGCCCGTCGATTATTTCATGCTGACA
>JAYVHZ010000116.1:0-3917 GCA_043770645.1 Undibacterium sp.
GTACGTACTGTCGAAGTCGGCTATAGAAATAATGTCAAAAACAAACAAGCAAAAGAAGCCTTGATGTTGACTGATGACGAAAATATTATCGATATTCAATTTGCGGTTCAGTATAAATTAAAAGACGCGGCGAAATGGCTGTATAGCAATCGCGATCAAGAAGAAATGATTCGCCAAGTTGCGGAAACAGCGATTCGTGAAATTGTTGGTCGTAGCAAGATGGACTTTGTTTTGTATGAAGGCCGTGAGAAAGTCGCGCTTGATGTAAATATGTTGATGCAGCAGGTCTTGGATCGCTATGACTCAGGTGCGCAAATTACGAATGTGACGATGCAGGCAGTGCAACCGCCAGAGCAGGTGCAAGCGGCATTTGATGATGCGGTGAAAGCGGGTCAAGATAAAGAGCGTCAAAAAAATGAAGGTCAGGCATACGCGAATGATGTGATTCCTAAAGCGCGCGGCGAGGCTTCACGTCTGTTGCAAGATGCAGAGGGTTATCGTTCTAAAGTTGTTGCGAATGCAGAAGGTAATGCTGCTCGTTTTAAACAGATTTTGGTGGAATACCAAAAAGCCCCATCGGTCACACGTGATCGTATGTACTTGGAAACCATGCAGCAAATTTTCTCCAGCACCACGAAGTTGATGATGGACACAAAAAATGCCAACAACATGATTTACCTTCCTTTGGATAAACTCAATTCTCAAGTTGAAAATGGTACTCGTACGATTACACCAGCGGTCTCTAATAGCACACCAACAGATACGATGAGTACAGTCGAAGTTAGAGGGAATAAAGATGGTCGAATTCGCGATTCTCGCGATAGGGAGTCACGTTAATGAATAAGTTTATTTCTTCTTTAATTGCCTTGGCTATTGCTGGCGTGGTTTTTTACTCGACAATCTTTGTCGTCGATCAAAGATCGCATGCCATCGTGTTTGCGCTGGGTGAAGTGAAAGCGGTCATTAGTGAGCCTGGTCTGCATTTCAAATTGCCACCGCCATTTCAGAATGTGATGTTTTTGGATAAGCGTATTTTGACGATCGAGTCCCCAGAAGCAGATCGTTTTATTACGGCCGAAAAGAAAAACATTTTGGTTGATACGTATGTGAAATGGCATATCACAGAGCCAAAACTATATTTCGTCAGTTTTGGTGGTGAAGAAAGTCGTGCCCGTGATCGTTTATCACAAATCGTTAAGGCAGCATTGAACGAGGAAATCACTAAGCGTTCAGTACGTGATGTAATTTCTGGTGAACGAGATAAAGTGATGCAAGCGATTCGTAAAAAAGTCACGGATGAAGCGAAGCAAATTGGTGTCGAAATTGTCGATGTGCGCTTACAGCGTGTAGACTACGTTGAGCAGATTAATAACTCTGTCTACGAACGTATGAAAGCTGAGCGTAGTCGTGTGGCAAATGAATTGCGCTCAACAGGCTTTGCTGATTCAGAAAAAATTCGTGCGGATGCTGACCGTCAGCGTATCGTTATTTTGGCTGAAGCGTACAAAGAAGCGCAAACGGTCAGCGGTGCTGGTGATGCTGAAGCTGCGAAAATTTATTCGCAGGCGTTCGGTCAGAATGCGGAGTTCTACAAGTTCTATCGCAGCTTGGAGGCATATCGTGCAAGCTTTAAGAATAAGACCGACATGATGGTGGTTGACCAAAGTTCTGAGTTCTTTAAGTACTTTAAAGCCCCAGGAGCCGGAGCTGCCGGAGCGGCACCGAAAAAATAAAATGTATTGAAAGTGGGTGTCATTAGATAGACTGCATTTCATTTTGAACTGCAGTCTTTCTAGTTTTTGCCTGATCCATTAATGATTGCAGTATTGCTATTGCTGAAGATTATTTCCTATGCCAAATTGGCTATTACCAGAAAACATCGCCGACGTCTTGCCATCAGAGGCGCGCAAGATTGAAGAGTTACGCCGTGTTTTATTAGATAACTTCCGTTGCTATGGCTATGAATTAGTCATGCCACCATTACTTGAATACATCGAGTCTTTATTGACCGGTGCAGGGCAAGACATGGATTTACGCACTTTTAAATTGGTCGATCAATTGTCTGGTCGTACCATGGGTGTGCGTGCAGATATGACTACGCAAGTGGCGCGGATTGATGCACATTTGCTTAATCGTAAATCGGTGACACGCTTATGTTATGCCGGCAGTGTTTTGCACACGCGTCCATCTGGTTTGCATGCGACACGCGAACCTTTACAAATCGGTGGTGAGATTTACGGTCATGCAGGGCTGGAAGCTGATGCCGAAATTCAAGAGCTGATGTTAGCGTCGCTAGCACTAGCGAATATTTCGGAAGTACGCTTGGATCTTTGCCATGTCGGAGTATTGCGTGCATTGTTAAATAGTGATGCTGCAGCCAAACGTCATGAGTCGCAGTTATTTGCTTTGCTAGAATCGAAAGACTTGCCTGCATTGAAAGAGCTGACTGCAGATTTTCAGCCGGAAATTCGTCAAGCATTATTGGATTTGCCAAATTTATATGGTGATAAATCGATTATTCAAAAAGCCCGTGAAATTTTGCCCAAACTCGATGGGATTGCGATAGCATTGGATGAATTAGCCTATTTGGTTGATTTGGCGGGTAATGCCCAAGTCACGGTCGATTTGGCTGATTTGCGTGGTTATCACTACCATAGTGGTGTCATGTTCAATGCCTTTGTTCCTGGATTGCCAAACGCTGTTGCACGCGGTGGTCGTTATGATCACGTTGGGGAAGCATTTGGACGTGCGCGACCTGCAACAGGGTTCTCTTTGGATTTGCGTGAATTGGCTCGTTTGATGCCTTCTGCAGAGCGAAAGAACGCGATTTTGGCACCTTGGAGTCAAGATCCAGCATTGCTTCATAAAATAATTGAATTACGCCGGGCGGGCGAAGTCGTGATACAAAATCTGCCCGGTCACGAGAATGAACAGGACGAATTTGAATGCACTCGCATGGTCGAATTCGATGGTAGTCAATGGATTTTAAAAACAGTAGGTTAATGAGCGATGTCACAAAATAAACCAGCAAAAAACGTAGTTGTCATTGGTACCCAGTGGGGCGATGAAGGCAAAGGAAAAATCGTCGATTGGTTGACGGATCATGCGCAAGGCGTTGTGCGCTTTCAAGGCGGACATAATGCCGGCCATACTTTGGTGATTGGTGGTCAAAAGACTGCCTTGCAATTGATTCCCTCTGGGATTATGCGTGCTGGTACCGCTTGTTATATCGGTAACGGTGTGGTTTTGTCAGTGCCTGATTTGTTACGTGAAATTGATAAGTTAGAAGCGAATGGCGTTGAAGTTTGCTCGCGTTTGAAGATTTCCGAAGCATGTCCTGTAATTTTGCCTTATCACACGGCGCTTGATGCAGCGCGTGAAGCCGCACGTGGTGCTGCTAAAATTGGCACAACTGGCAAAGGTATTGGTCCAGCTTACGAAGATAAAGTGGCACGTCGTGCGATTCGCGTTGCTGACTTGTTGAATCCGGAACGCTTTGCTGAAAAGCTCAAAGAAAATCTGGAATATCATAACTACGTCTTAGTAAATTATTTAAAAGCTGAAGCAGTCGATTTCCAGAGAACTTATGATGATGCTATGCGCGATGTTGCACGTATTCGTCCTATGGTAACTGACGTTTCCAGTGCTTTACACGCCGCCTATAAAAACGGTGCTAGTTTGTTGTTCGAAGGCGCGCAAGGCAGCTTGCTCGATATCGACCATGGTACTTATCCGTTTGTTACCTCCAGTAACTGTGTAGCTGGCAATGCGTCCGCTGGTTCCGGTGTTGGTCCTGGCATGCTGCATTACATCTTGGGTATTACCAAGGCCTACACGACACGAGTGGGATCTGGTCCATTCCCTTCTGAATTGACGACTGATGAAGGTGTGGGTAAACATTTATCGAGTATCGGTCA
>JAYVHZ010000117.1:0-7200 GCA_043770645.1 Undibacterium sp.
AAAATCCTTGCGCCTTTAATCCTTGTGCACGTTGTAAATCCGATTCGGCATTGACTAATTCGACATTCGCTTGCGCAACTCCTGCCTCAGCCTGACGAATATTTGCCTGAACTGCAGCCATCGCCGCCTGAACGTCACTCGCATCGAGCTTGGCAATAATTTCGCCTTGTTTGACTTTGCTCCCTTCCCGCACATTCAGCCATGTCAATCGGCCAGTCGCTTTACTTGCCACCGCCGCGCGCCTTTGTGCGACCACATAACCGGAGGCGCTTAATTGTGCATATTGTTGCGATGGATACGTGGTAACGACCGAGCTGACTTGCACATTTTGTGCTCTCGGCTGCAATGCAAAGGCAGCGGCAACACCTATCCCTATTACGACGACCACCCACTTACCCCAGCTTGTTTTCTTGGCCATTTGCGGAGAGCTTCGATCAATTTTTAATTGTTTGATAGAAGTGCTGGAGGAAGTGGTATCGGTCATGTTGTTTTCAGTCAGGTGAAATGTGAGCAACTACTAAAAATGTTGATAATTGCTGATTAAAACATAGAGGCCTATTTAATTGGAAATGTTGATTTTTTTGTCGATTTTTAATGCTTAATTTGACTTGGCTCAATGATGCCTTCAGTCAAGGTACTTGCTGTGAACAATTGCGCGCAATCGACTTGGTCAAAACTATAGTGTTTGCCACAAAAATCACAATTAATGTCGAGTCGGTTCAATTCCGCGATGGCTGTGCTGACTTCTTCTTGCCCTAACATTTTTAACATGTCGCCGACTTTTTCACGTGTGCAATTACAATGAAATTGGGGATGTACGAGATCGAATACTCGCAAAGTCTCTTCCCAAAACAATCGTGTCATCAAGGTGTCGATGTCGGTACTAAGTAGCTCTTCTTGTTTTAAAGTCGAGCCTAAAATCACCGCACGATTCCATGCTTCTGTTTCGTCTTCAACGCTAGATTCGGTACCGCCAATTTTGGGCAGTTTTTGCAAAAGCAAACCACGGGTGACTTGGTCATCAGCCGCCAGCCATAGTTTGGTATCAAGCTGCTCTGAGCGCATCATGTAATTTTCTATGATCGTAGAGATCGATTCGCCATCGAGCGGAACGATTCCTTGATACGCTTGTTGTCCCGGCATTTTGTCATTTGGATCTAAGGTAATGACAAAGCGACCTTGACCATGGCTATGTACTAAATCACTCAGTGTGGCATCGTCAGCTATCACAGCATTCGCAGCAAGTTTGGCTGTGGCTCGCAGGCGTAATTCCGAGTCGCATTCGACGACCAAGAGTTTGATCGGACCGTCGCCATGAATTTGCATAATCATGCTGCCATTGAATTTGAGATTGGCACTGAGTAATGCCGCTGCTGCTAGTAATTCACCAAGAATGACTTTGACTGGCTGCGGATAATGTTGATGGGATAGTGTTTCTTGCCAGGTATTTGGTAATTCAACGAGTTCACCACGAACACCAGCGTGTTCGAACATAAATTTTTGCAGATTGTCTTTCACTTTGTTTCCTTGAAATTGATTCGATATATTTGAAAGTGCTGTTCGCGATTTGCTATTCGCTGTCGATGCGCTTTAGCTGTGTTTTGTATTCTTGTGCTCGGCGCACATAGTTTTGTGTGTTGGCTTGCATGTGGGCGATTGCTTCGTCATTCAGTGTGCGTATGACTTTAGCCGGTGAGCCTACAATCAAAGAATTATCAGGAAATTCTTTGCCTTCAGTGACTAAAGCGCCAGCACCTACCAGACAGTTTCTACCAATTTTTGCACCGTTTAAAATCACTGCTTGTATGCCGATCAAACTCCCTTCACCGATACTACAGCCATGTAACATCGCTTGATGGCCGACAGTGACATTCTTACCCACGCTTAATGGAAATCCAGGATCGGTATGTAATGTGCAAGACTCTTGCAAATTACTATTCTCGCCGATGTGAATTAACTCATTGTCACCGCGTATCACGGTACCAAACCAGACGCTCGCATTGGCATCAATTTTAACTTTTCCAATGATTTTGGCACTGTCAGTGATATAAGCACTAGCATCAATTTCAGGAGAAATGTCGCCTAACTGATAAATAGCCATGATTCTTCCGTAAAATAGAGGGATTGAAAATTAATCGCCATTTTACCGCTCAACGCATGAATTCACCCACACTTAGTACTTTTTCTGATGCTGCATTATCCAGCTCTGCCCCGATTGAATTACGTCAGCTCGCTTTGCTGTGCTTAGCCGAAGCTGACGCTATAGTTAAAGCGGAGCGTGTGAAAGCGATGCGCGTATCTTGGTTGGCTGGTGAGTTACGCTTAGATTCCCAAGTTAGTCTACTTGCACCAGACCATATTCCTGGGCGGCCGAATAAACCAGAACTGGTGGCGCCATTGGATGTCAAACGACGTGCTATGAATACCCCAGAAGGACGCGCTAGCTTGATTCATGCGCTGGCACACATCGAATTTAATGCCATCAATCTTGCGCTCGATGCAGTTTGGCGTTTTCCGAATATGCCAGAAGCTTACTATGTCGATTGGCTGCAAGTCGCACAGGAAGAGGCTTATCACTTTGGACTATTGGCAGATCATTTACAGACGATGGGCTATCAATATGGTGATTTTTCTGCGCATAATAGTTTGTGGGAGTTGGCAGAAAAAACGCAGGATGATGTTTTAGCACGAATGGCCTTAGTCCCGCGAACCATGGAAGCGCGAGGTCTGGACGCGACGCCAGCATTGCGAGCAAAATTAGCACAAGCCAAAGATCATGCAGCGGCAGAGATTTTGGATATTATTTTGCGCGATGAGATTGGGCATGTTGGTATTGGCAATCGTTGGTTCGCTTATTTATGTCAACAGCGTCAGCTAGAGCCTATTGCCTGTTTCGCCGAACTCGCGCAACAATTTCGAGCGCCACAATTGCGAGCGCCATTTAATGTCCCGGCACGACTAGCGGCTGGATTTACGCCAGAAGAATTGTTGGCAATGAAAATTCAATAAGAAGGAAAAGACCATGCAGCAAGGGAATCAGTTGCTCTCAAAGGCGTTATCTTTATCTAGTCATAAGCGCTGGCTCGTAATTGGTGTGGTGCTAGTAAGTAGTTTGTCGCAAAGCGCCTGTGGCTTATTCTCCAAACCTGCACCCGCGCCTTTGCCTGAACAACGCATTTTGAAGAAGAAAATAGTGATGACAGGATTTGCGGTCAAAGTGCCAGCGCAAGTTCAGGATATGGATGATATCGCGCAAGGTATTCCTCGTGAGTTATTGAGTCGATTGGAGCGCTCAGGTAATTTCATGGTGCGTCAATCTAAAGATTTGTTGTCCTATGATTTGCAACAAGATGCGCCAACTGCAAAATTAGTTAAACAAGTCGCAGCCGAGAACGATGCACAATTTGTGATCGCTGGTGAAATTAGAAGTGCCGGAGTGCGTAGCGATAAGAAATATTTTGGTTTGTGGGAAACTCGCCGCCGTCACATAGAAATTGAATTTGCCATTTATGATGGCCTGACTGGCGCATTCTTACAGCGTCATCACTTGTACCGCCCAGCAGAGGATGACAGCAAAATTGGCAGAGACAAACCGTTTGGTAGTGTGGCTTTTTATGCGACCAATTACGGTAAAGCGATTGATTCGGTATTGGAAGAGTCGGTCGGATGGATTAGGATGGATTTGTCCGCTTTTCCTATGCTTGCCAAAATCATCCAAATAAACGGGAAGCGCTTGATGCTCGATGCTGGTGCGACCTCTAGTTTGCGTGTAGGAGATGTTGGACAAGTTGTGTCTGACTACGACGAATTACCAGTGTTGGGGATGACAGCAATGCAAGCGCGACCGACGTTTTATGGAACGCCACAGGCAAGTATGGGCATGATGACAATCAATCAAACGCAATTGCAGTTGGCTATTGCAGAACTGGATGGCGAGGCAGAAGTCGAAAAAATAAAAGTTAAAGTCGGTGATTATGTTCGCTTCGATGGTGTGAAGCCATGATGATTTAATCTTGTCGTTTTTCTCTAGAAGGCCTTGTGAAGCGAAAACTTCCAAGGCTTTTTTTGTGTCCTGCAGCATTTCATTTATGATCGGTTATAATAATCGAACGGTCGTACTATTTTTGTTTAAAGGTTAATAATATGAATGCCAGTCGCTCTGAATTTGTTGCCCTGCGTGGATTGAATATGCACATTCGTCATTGGGGTAACCCTGAAGCGCCCAAACTATTTATGGTGCACGGCTGGATGGATGTAGCGGCGTCATTTCAGTTTGTGGTGGATTGTTTAGCACAAGACTGGCATGTCATTGCACCTGATTGGCGTGGTTTTGGACTCACCGAATATCCAAAAGTAGAAAGTTACTGGTTCCCGGATTACGTGGCCGACTTAGATGCGATCTTGCAGCATTATTCACCTGACCAAACGGTAAATCTTCTGGGGCACAGCATGGGCGGCAATATTACGATGTTGTATGCTGGGGTGCGCCCGGAACGTATCGCAAAGTTAATCAATCTCGAAGGCTTTGGCATGCCGATGACACAGGCTAAACAAGCACCGGGTCGCTATCGTAAATGGTTAGATGAACTGCGTGAAACACCTAGTCTGCGGGCTTATGCGAATGTGCTGGAAGTTGCGGCAAGATTGCAAAAGACGAATCCGCGCCTGTCCGATGAAAGAGCGAGTTTCTTGGCGCAGCATTGGGCTAAAGAGAATGCACAAGGCCAGTGGGAATTACTAGCAGATCCGGCGCATAAAAATTCTAGCCCCTTGTTGTATCACGTCGATGAGGTTTTAGAGTGCTGGCAAAACATTGCCGCGCCCGTATTATGGGTTGAGGCAAATGACACTGATATTTGGCGAATGATTGGCTCCAAGGAAGAAGCTAGGATTGAGATTGACCGACGCATGCAGTTTATTCCTCAGCTGCAAACCAAAATCGTAATGGATGCCGGGCATATGCTGCATCATGATCAACCAGAAGTATTGGCGCAAATGATAGAAGAATTCTTGAGTTAAGTTGTTTGGCTAATATAGGAAACCTGCAAAGCATAATTGGCTTGCAGGTTTTTTTTCGTCCCTGTTTTTATGCAATCTATCCAAAAAAGAGAGATAAAAAGTAGCAAACAACAAAATTACGAATAAATGTTGGAACTTTTCTTTATCTCAAACGGAATAGTAGTATGAACGCAGCTTAACCAACACAACATGAATGACGAATGGGCGACTTGTTACCGGATATTGAATTGATTCGACAAATGCGCAATGGCGATCAGAATGCCTTTGTGACTTTGTATCGCCGCCATCACCCGGCTTTATATCGCTATGCGGTTTTGCGTTGTGGTTCAACGCAAGCTGCTGCTGATGTAGTGCAAGAAGTTTTTATGGGATTGATGGCAAATCAATATCACTATGATGCCTTGAAAGGCAATTTGCTATATTTCTTATTCGGCGTAGCGCGGAATGTGGTGATGAAATTTGATGAGATAACGCAGCATCGCTTTAATAATCAGCTACCGGGTTCGTCCTTTTCAGAACAGGAGTCAGATGAAACGGACCTGCCGGTAGAAGTGGCAAGTGAAGAATTAAATCCACTAGAACGATTAGTGCATCACCAAATGGCGGAAGAATTGCGAGCTGCGATAGCTTGCCTTTCACCGCACTATCGAGATGTCTTGATTTTGTTTGAGCTACAAGAATTGTCTTATTTGGACATTGCCGATATTTGTCAGATCAACGTTGGTACCGTTCGTTCGCGTTTATCTCGGGCGCGCCAAGCCTTAGCAGAACGCTTGCAAAGTTATCGATGTGAAGCTGCTTAGTGCAAACCGTTTTGGATAAAAATGCAGTGTGGAATAGATCAATTGAGATTATGAAAGAAATTGTATGTTAGATAGCAATCAAGTGAATGCGCAACTGAGGCCTGCATTTGCGGCGCTAAAACAGGAAATGCATGACTTTCATGCGCCTGCAAGTGTCGAGGCAAATTTGCTTGCGGCTTTTAAGAAGCAACGTCCACCGCAGGCTTGGTGGCGTAAATGGTTTGCCGAGCCTTGGCAATGGAGTGGTGTGTTAGTGATGAGTTTGCTGGTGACATTGATCATGTTGAACAAACCGATGCTACCTGATACGGAGGCGAACGTACTTGTACAAGACGACCACCTGTATGAAGACATTCCGTTCATCGCTCTGGAGAGTGGAGAGAATATCTTGAAACAAGACAGCATGCGTATTGTGCGTGCAGATGTTCTGCATACGATGTTGGCGTCACTTGGTGTACCGGTGAATCCACAAAATGCGGGGGAAACATCAAGGGCAGAAATGTTGGTTGGTGAGAATGATGAATATTTAGCAGTACGGTTTATTCCTGGCGAGTGAATATTTGTCGTTGACAGGTGTTTTGAAGCTAGATGTTCAGATTAACAATGAAGGAGAGAAAGATGTTTGAATTGATGAAATCGAAGAAGCCATTGCTCGCAGTCTTACTGTCGACCTTGTTTTTTACTGCACCAGTCTATGCAGCAAAGTTAAGTGCTGCCATACCAGAGAAACTGGTTGCGTTTGAGTTTCAACTTATTGATTCGGAGACACCGCAATCTGAGAAAGCGACTGCAAAGGATTCTGATAAGAAGCAGGAAATCATCCGGAGTGAAGTATTAATCAAGCAGGTTCCTAGAGGGGAAATGCTGATTAATGCAAAGAACATTCGTATGGGCGAAAAAATCATTAAGAATGCGCCCTACAGTGCGGAGGTGATTACAGAAAATCAGCAGAAACTGGCAGATGGCAATGTGATCGCTAACAAAGTTTCTATGTTGACTTATCGTGATTCGCAAGGCCGTACCAGAGAAGAAATTCGTGATCCTAAAGGGGAGATACGAACAATTATTATTAATGATCCGGAAGTCGGTCGAATTGTCCTGAATCCAAAATCAAAGACAGCGCTGAAGATGATGCCGATTGCGCCAATGAAAGCTGGTAAACCGACTCTAAATATCGTCACCGAAAATATTACCAAGGCCGCTGATGGTAAAGAGGTTATTGAACTTAAACTCTCAGGTGAGGGCGATAAACAAGGTGAACGTCATGTGGTAGTTCGCCGAGACGTGAAATCGGCAGACGGCAAAGTGATTTCGGGTGATATAGAAAGAAACATGACGATCGACGTACGTGGACCAGAATCTATTCGGAGTATGGACA
>JAYVHZ010000118.1:0-4938 GCA_043770645.1 Undibacterium sp.
ACCAGGACGTACATGGAGACCTAGTCCGGGGTCCATGGCTTTTGGAATCGCAATGTAAATAGGGACAATCGGCGCTTGTAAAGCGTAGGCCAAATGAAATGCGCCTTTATTAAAATGACCGATTTGTCCGGTGATGACACGCTCTCCTTCTGGGCTCAAGAAAACCGACTCTCCAGTTTCCTTAAGCACCCGCTCGGCACCTTGAAAGATGGCGCGACGCCGTTCTGGAAATTGTTGCGGTACGGTCCAAAAAACGCCGATCACATAACCAATCAAGCCAATGACACCCGTTTTACGCAAAAAACCACTGAGAAAAAAACGCGTATAGGGAAGACCTAAGGCAATCAGCACAAACATATCAATCGTCGAGGTATGATTGCTGATGTAGACCACCTGTTTAGAATTAATCTCATGGGCTTGCGGTAAGACGTGATGCACATTCATTTTCACACCCCAAATTTTTAGAATCACGAGACCGATATGTTTCAAAATCACATCGGCATACCACGAACGATATTGAAACAAAGTCAGCACAGCGATGGTCCCCATCAACAAACTACCCGACACCAAGACCAAAGACGTCACAAAACAACGTAAGAAAAAAATGAGATTTGCGATCATGATGTGTGATCCTTGCGCTTAGGGCGGCAGACCACAGTTTGCATGGCGAGATTTAAATGTCGTTGCAGCAGTATCACTGGCAGCAACAAAAGCTGACCTAAAAAGTAGGGATAAATCGCGCGAGACAAATTGAGTCCCTTACCTTTCAAAAATTTGAATGCGACACCCGCGAACAAATAGAAATAAGGTGGAAAAGAACCATAGGGCAGATACTCCACGATTTCCAAATCCGCCTTATCCATCATCGCCAACAAACTCGCTTTGCTGTACAAAACGGTATGCTGCGGCGCTTGCAAGCCGGGCCAACGCTCTTGAAACAAACGTGCCGAGAGACTATCCAAGCGCGGCACTTCGATAATCATGCGCCCATCCTCACTCAACACATCACGGGCACGACACAAGGTTTGTACAGGATCGTAATCGTGCTCTAAAAAATGCCACATCGTGATTAAATCAAAACGCTGATCTGCAAAATTCTGTTGATAAAATACGCCGTGATAAAACTGGATAGGCGCAAACCAAGGTAGATGCCGCAAATCCTTAAAATCCACACCGCTGATTTTTGAAGAGAAAAGGCTTTTCACTTTGATCAAAAATGTTCCCGCACCACAGCCGATATCTAGCACCTTGGAATTCTCATTCAGCGTCACATATTGGTTCACGATAGCGACCTTATCTCTGTCGTGCTTATCCATCGCGCGGTTATACAGCGGTGTCAAAATACCCCAGTTTTTTTTCTTTCTATGGGCGATGTATTCATCATCGTAGTAAGCCCCGACTGAAGATAAAGTCAATCGTGGATTTTGAAAAACCAAATCACAATGCGTACAACGTACGAACTGAAATTTTCCAGGCTTGCCGGTTAAATCATCTTCCGCCACCACAAAATTTTGATGCTCACTGCTACCGCATAGATAACAGGAGACCACCTCATACTCATCCTTGCTATGGCTCGGCGACTGAAAGATTGCTGACGTTGCAGTTTCTTGTTCGTGATTCAGCTCTTCAGTGGCGTTCATAAAGTCTCACTTTCTATGTCGTTGGATTTGAATGAAGAAATAAGCTCATCGGCACTCGCTAAGCCATACACCATGACCGCCAAAATTAAGGACATCGATGAGAATGGTGCCTCGCTGAACAAAAGAAGTAGGAGCGGATATTTGAGCAAGACACATTGCGCCCGTAACTGACGCGGCAATTTTATAAAATACCCACTGCCGTAAACCAAGATCAAACCCCCGATGAGGATGCACAAGATCCAGACTTGCTCTGCTCGGCTATACATCATGGTTAGCGCAGCGCATAACAAGAACACGACGACAGCCACATATACGCCGGTAAAACGGCTATGTGGCAAAACTCTTTGCGCATGATGTTTCGCATCATAGTCACGATCGGCGAGATCATCCCAAATACGCAATGCTACGATCAAGACCATTAACATCACACTCACATAAGCAGCGTCGCGCAGGGAAGCGGTAGTCCAAAACGAGGCCTGCAAGCATGCTGGTAAGTGAGTTGTAACCACCAGTACCGCCCAGATGAGCGCGACTTTCCAACGCACTAGACGCGTGAGCACGTACTCTTGAAGTTCCTTTTGCAAACACATCGTCCGGCTCCACATCGTGCTCATACCGATTCGCCTTGCCCTGTACTGAGCAAATCCACCCAAGCTTGATCGGCATTGATGAAAATCTCAGCACCGTCGCGAATCCGAGTACTTGCGTGGGCGACGCCGACTACCGCAGGGATGCCATATTCGCGCGCAATGATCGCCCCATGAGATAACATTCCCCCACGCTCTATCACTAAACCCTTCACTAAGAAAAACACACTAGCCCAACCGGGATCAGTTTGCTTGGTCACCAAGATATCTCCGCTACGAATCCGGTGCGCGTCGCTCACATCGAGTACGACATTAGCTGTCCCTTGTATGCGTCCACCGCAGGCACTAATCCCGAACAATCGCTGTCCGTGTGAATCTGCATCCTCCCTTTTTGCATCCGTGTGAAAATTAGCTGACTGCTCAGCATGCCACTGTTCACCACTAGGCAAACAAAAATTATCGGGCGGCACGCTATCACTCTTCACATAGGCATCAAATGCCAGACGACGTGCCGCAACGGTAGCGCGGACACTGTGCGCCAATAAATGACTACCATTCGCTAAAGCCAAAACTTCATCAACCGTCAGGAAGAACACATCTTCCTGCTGATCTAAGATACCCTGTTGCTGCAAACGTGCGCCCAAGTGCAAGGCGATATGACGCAAGCGGGTATATAACAATGCTTGCTTAAATCGCGCACGTTCACGCAGACGTATTGATGCGTGAGTCCAGTTAAGAAGTAATCGAAAGCGACTAACCCGCGAGACCAAAGGAATGATATTCAGGACAGAATTGGCACCTAATTGTTGAGCCACACGATCTGTCGCGTTTTCGCGCAATTGCGCCTGTTGTGCACTCAGCTGATCTGGTCCATGCTCTGCCTCTCTGACATATTGCTGTAAAACCCGCAAAGTCGGTATTGGGTTTTCATACGGTGTGGGATGAATGAGCATCAATTCACCGGATGACCGAAAGCCCCACTGCGATAAATAGGCAGTGAACTTCGCATAAAATTCGGGGTGCTTTCCTTGTTGAAATTGCGCCAAAATCAGCGTCGCATCAGACTGCTGAAACAAAGTCAGCAAAGCCTCATCCGCACGAATTTGACGTGACAATAGCCATAACTCACTCACAGGTTTGGCGCTAATTAAATCAGGAATACCTTTTAATAGATCATGGTGCAGTTGCGCTTGTTCTTGCTGCGGCAAAGCTCTGGCTAGAAATTGCTTCAGCATGCCATAGCAAGCCATTGCCGCCGTGTCGGCTAAGGCGGCGCCATTCCATTTTGCCAATCGTATACGCAGAAAATCACGCAAATGTTGATGCAATTGCGCCGTACTGTGTTGTGCTAATTGCGCCGGTTGGCATCGATCAGAAAAAGCCAAGACTTCGGATTCAAACTGGGCGACACGGGTTTGTATACGTGCATATTGCCAAACAATTTTGAACCCAATACGAACCGCTAAACAGGCGCGTGCGAATCGACTACGCTTAGGGATTTGCACGACATCAGGAGACTCATTCGCCCCCGTAAACACATTAAAACTCTGTGCCAACCACGAACCCGCAGGTGCGAGATAAATCAATTGATGGATATGGCTGAGGTTGTAATACAGACGTCCCATATGCACGCCCACCACTTGTTCAAACTGTGCAGATAAAGCACGCATCGCCCGTTCTGACAAACCAAAACCACGGCCTAAATTTCGAAAATAGGCGCTATAACCACGCGTGACGATGGAATGTAAAAACGGCGTGACCGGATCTGGAAAATTCTCGGCGATATTCGCATTACTCCAATACACTAGGCTTTTTTCAGCGGTCGCTGCACTCGCTTTGCCAATGCTTGACTCGTTCAATGCCAGCTCGGAATGGGTAGAAAAATGAGTGATCGGTCGGGCTTGCAACAGCACCAGTTGATTATTCTGATCAATCGACCACTCGATATCCTGTGGTGCTGCGAAGGCTCGTTCCAAAGCCAAAGCGTGATCCCGCAATTGCGAAAAACAGGCTAACTGCGCTGGACTTAATTGTTGACATAAGTCAGACGTATCCAAGCTGATGCGCCCATCATCTCGGTCTATCTGCAAACTACTGGGGGTGATGACACCGCTCACCAAATCCTCACCCAAACCTTCACACAACTCCACCAACATCTGTGGCGCTAATGCATCGTTTGGCAATCTCGAAAACAAAACGCCCGACAATTGTGCATCAACTTGAGCTTGAATAACAACACCCATCTTGCGCAAAAATAGCCCTTTATGTTTGGCATAATTGAGCAACGACTCGGAATATAGAGATGCCCATACCTGACGTATCGCCAAGCTTAATTCGAAGCTGGATTGAACATGCAGAACACTACGAAGTTGCCCTGCAAAAGAGGCATTGTGCGCATCTTCGCCAAGCGCTGAGCTGCGCACGGCGTAGCGTTGCCCTTCGTCAAATGCAATCGTCTCAGTTAATTCTTGCAGCAATTGCTCAGACAAAGGCTGGGCCAAGATACGCGCTTGAATATCGGCGCTTGCTTGCCTGATCTGCGAAAAATCTAGTTGACTTAGCTCGACTTCCAGACGAGCAATTGGCTCGAGTAAATGAGCATGATCAAGATGTGTTTGAAACATGGCGTTAGGAATCACGACGCCCTTTGCACTCGGCATCCCCAATTGAAATAAGCGTCCCAAGTTAAACGCTTTGGTTCCAACTTCTTG
>JAYVHZ010000119.1:0-23320 GCA_043770645.1 Undibacterium sp.
CTTCCATTTTCGACCAGTTTCAATCTGTGACTCAATTCCAGATCGATACCATTAACGCGGCTTTCGCCCAAGTTCAAGAATTGACGCTTAACGCCAACAATCGGTGTTGTACCATCGATTGGTTGTCCAGCTGCATTTTTCAAAGCCAAAGTTTGATCCGGACTACGGAAAATCACACTTGCATAGTTGGACTCACCATTTTGGTAGAATTTCTCCAAAATATTATTGGCGCTGAATCGATCAATTTCGTTCATTCGGCGGATTTGGTAAAAGTCCAAAGTACCGCTAAAGGTAGGAGTAGGCTGGAACACTAAACCTAAGGTCGCGCTTCGAGAAGTCTCTGGCTGCAGATTCGGATTCGCAATAATGAAGGTAGAGATCGTACGCGATGCTGCACTTGAGTTTGGATTACACTCGTTAGCGCTTTCATAGCCGGTCGCACCAGGAATAATCGCAGAAACACCGCTCGCATTTTTAGGGCAACGCACTGCATCACGCCATGTACTGATGGATTGGAAACTTGCGACGTTCGAAGTTGCAATTTGCGGTAATGCAGGCGCTCTAAAGCCTTCAGCAACGGTACCGCGCACACTAAAGGATTGCACTGGGGTCCATTTAAAGCCTAATTTTGGTGTGGTAGATGCACCATAATCACTGTAGCGATCATAACGCACTGCAGCTTCAACGTTCACGGTTTTCAATACTGGCAAATTCAATTCGGTAAAGAATGAAGCAACATTACGTGAGCCATTCGCTGAAGAAGAACCGCGGCCAACGATATTGCCAACATTCAATTCGGCGTCAGGGCGCATCTCAATACTTTCACGACGTGCCTCAACCCCAGCAGCAACTCCAATTGCGCCACCAGCTAATTGTCCAAATTCACGTGAACCCTTCAAATCGACCGCACTCACCGATGTCGTCCCAGAGGAGCGGAGAGTCGAAGCAATTTTCGACAATACCTCAGGACTATTGGTGCCACCAAATCGATATCCGTCAAGTGCAGCAGCTGCTGTCACAGCATTTACAGCACCACGTTCAGTTTCATTGCGACGAGAGTCGTTGTACAACACACCTGCTTGCCAATCCCATCCGTAGTGGGTACCCATGAAACCACCGACGAGGCGCGTAGATGATTGAATAACTTCGGAATCTCGTGGAATATCGCCCAAACGTGCGCTAACCAAAACACGCAATTTATTGTTAGGATCTTTTTTAAATAAAGGGTTATCCGGGTGCGTTGCTGGCATTACGTAACGGAAACTACGACGTACACCCGCAGGATCAAACCAACTTGAGGTCGCATTTGATATTGTCGCGAAACCACTCGCTGAAGGGAAATAGTTTTCTAAACGAGAATGACCGGCTTCTAAAAAGCCTGTTAAATTTTCACCCAAATTGAAAGACACACGACCAAACGCGCTTGCAGTCTTCGCAGGTGATGTCAATAATTCATATTGACTTAAATCCATAACACAAGTCGGCGCTCCACTAGCCAGCCAGGTTGTACTGATTTGACTAGCTGGACAATTTGTTGGTGCGACTGGTGACGTGGTCGTGTAAGTCCCTCTACCTACACCAGTTTCAGCCCAATAGTTTGGCGTAAAAGTAATAGAGGAATCCGGATCTCCAATTTTGCCTGGCACCCCAGCTGCATTAGAAAAATTCGCGCGTTCTACAGCACCGAGATTGAAGCCCTTTGTTCGGAAAATACTCGTTTGTGGACGGTTAGAAACATCTAAGCCATACATAACGTTAAATTTTTGCTCTTCAAAATCACCAAAACCGCCAAACATCGACGCGCCTTGTGTTTGAAAGCCGCCTTGATCCGCAAAACTCAAACGTGCAGATGCTTCCAAGCCCTTGAACTCTTTCTTCAAAATGATATTCACAACACCAGCGATAGCATCCGATCCATAAACCGCAGAAGCACCATCCTTGACAACCTCGATTCGCGCGATCGCTGAAGGAGGGATGTTGTTAATGTTGTAGAGTGTTGATTGACCAGCATTTGGATCCGCTGTTGCCGTAGCTGCCATGCGACGACCATTGATCAATGTTAAGGTAGACGCAGAGCCTAAACCACGTAATGAGGCTGTCGCTACACCGGTCGCAAATCCATTACCAGTGGTGAAATCGTTTTGACCACCAGAAGTAATTGACGGAATTGTTTGCAGCAACTCAGTCATGTTGCTCACGCCAGAACGCTCAATATCTGCAGCAGTGATCACTTGTACCGGCGATGCAGTTTCAATTGATGTACGCTTAATACTGGTGCCGGTGACCTCAATCTTTTGGACCTTTGGTGGAGTCTCTGGTGCTGCTGTTTTCGTCTCTTGCGCTACCGCTGGTGCAATTGCCACCATGGTGTGAACTACACCCGCGGCCATCAAGACCTTAGTCATCTGTTTAAGCTTCATAGCATCTCTCTTGTGTTTATGTTGAAAATTTTGGCCATATTTAACTACCGCACGCTATTTCCACATCGAATCTACTGCGTGAGAATGCAAATTATGAAAGTTTATTTTCATTATTAAGTTAAATCGGCCTTCAATAATACAAGATATGTTTACTTTAAAGCCAGCAGTATTCGTAACTTACTTTACACAAATTAGCTGCTTGAGATCGAATACAACAGATTTATGTTGCCATTTTTGAAAATTTAATTTCAAAAATGAAAAAATGCACAAAAATTATTTATAAATAATTAAAAAGTCCAGGTAAATAATTTTCATTAAATTATTTATCTGGGCTTTCTTCAATAATGAAAACCTGTGCGAATACACCACTTTCACGATTATTTCTGAGACCTACTCTTTCTCGGCATTAAGCTCACCTAAATCAGGCACCTTTCGACCACGTTGCACTAATGCCTGACGCAATAAGTATTCAACTTGTGCATTCGCACTACGCAACTCTTGCGCCGCCATACGTTCGATCTCCGCCCAAAGAACCGGATCAATACGTAGTGGAAAAGATTTTTTACCTGGACTTGCCATGATGTCTCTACATTGAGCGTTGTACTATGCCTTATTGCAGGGCTTTGATTTTTAATGAATATTCAGCGTCTATGAAGAGAACTAAGACTTCTCGACACAAAGACTCGGAGAGCATGAAGAAAACAGCAAGAGAAAAATTACTATTGTTTTCTCCGCGTTTCCTATGCCTCAATGTCTCTGTATTGAGAGATTCTTTAGCGCTCCAATATAGGCTGAATAGCCAAGGTTTTTCACATTTTTCTTGCTTTGCTTTTTGCGGTACTCTTTGCCGCAATGATAGCAATGAGCAGCACGATCCATACTCCGATCATCATCATTCTCCCGAATCAATACGACATTAGTTATAAAGCGTGCCAGTATTAATCACCGGTTGCGTCTCTTTATCCGAACACAATACCACCAACAAATTACTCACCATGGCAGCCCTACGCTCATCATCAAGCTCGACGATTTTCCGTTCTGACAAACCCTTGAGAGCTTCTTCCACCATACTCACCGCACCATGCACGATCTTTTTACGGGCACTGATAATCGCTTCCGCTTGTTGACGACGCAGCATCACCTGTGCAATTTCTTGGGCATACGCTAAATGCGTTAACTTGGCGTCTTCAACATCGATCCCAGCGGCGACAAAACGATTATGCAACTCTTCACGCATAGCATTAGCAACAACGTCCATGCCGGCACGTAAAGTTGTTTCACCCACAGCTAAATCTTCGCCGTCATCATACGCATATTGAGCAGCCAAATGGCGAATTGCAGCTTCTGCCTGTACATGCACAAAACGCTCGAAATCATCAACATTAAAGACTGCCAAAGCCGTTTCTTCGACACGCCACACAATTGCAGCGCCTATTTCGACAGGATTCCCACGTTTGTCATTCACTTTAAGCGGCGGTGTATTTAATGTCCGAGCGCGCAAACTCAGTTTGCGCTTGGTATATAAAAAATTCGCCCAACGCAAACCTTCGCTACGATCTGTGCCTTTGTATTGCCCAAACAAAGAGAGTAAAGCGGCTTCATTTGGTTGCAGCATATAAAGGCCGGCAAAAATCATCGTGCCGAAGACATTCAACATTAATTTGGCGATTACCCAAAAAACTTGCTGGTCACTTCCCGTCACCAAAAGGTAAATACCCGCCGCGTGCAAAACAACACCGCAGCCCAGCATTAGATAGCCATCCATTGATTGCAATTGACGTTCCTGTATTTCCTGCCTCGCGATGGTTTTTCTGGCGACCCTTGGGGCAACTGAATCTGCAACTTGCGTTTCCTTGTTCATCTTGTTCTCCGTTAAAAATTTTCTAGCAATGCGTACTTATCAACATCCACAAATCTGGATTTCGACTGAAATCAAAGTGATATCACTTTAGGATCACTCAGTTTGAATGTCAAGCAATTTTGCAAAAAATTTTCAACTCGCTACAACCAACAAAATTAGCGGTTCAGGTAAGATGCGCCGACATAGTAGAACTCTCCCCCCCTCTAATGAAAACCAAAATACGTACCGAACTTGCTAAGCTTTGGCAAATCGCATGGCCTGTACTGATTGGGCAACTTGCCACCGTCGGCATGTCGGTTGCCGATGTCGCGATGGCAGGACATTTCAGCGCGCAAGATTTAGCAGCGGTCGCACTCGGCGCCTCACTTTGGTCGATTGTTTTAGTGACGGTAATGGGAATTATGATTTCCATTAATGCCGTGGTATCGCATGAAGTCGGTGCTGGTGCTTTCGACAAGATTCCGCACATCATGCGCCAATCGATGTGGATGGCTTTTGGGATTGGCATCGTCGCCTGCCTTCTATTGAACCTTTCCACAAAAGTCTTCGATTACTTACAACTCGAGCCTTTCGTACAGCAAAAAGCCACAGAATTTGTGCGCGTCATTAGTATTGGCATGCCAGCCTTCGCGATGTACCGGGCTTTATATAGCTATACGACAAGCTTGAATGAAACCAAGCCGGTAATGATGATTGCGATAATCGGTTTGATTTTCAACATCATCGTCAATTACCTCTTCATCTATGGCAAATTCGGCCTGCCGCAACTGGGCTCGACCGGTTGCGCATTGGCGACTGGTGTTGCGATGTGGCTCATGTTGGGCGCGATGTTATGGTGGGTGCGGCGTGCCCCGGTATACCAAAAAACCTACCCGTTCACCCATAGAGAAGCGCCAAAATGGAGCGAAATCCGCTCGATGTTACGCATAGGCTTACCAATCGGCGTCACCTACTTCGCTGAAGTTTCTGCCTTCTGTGCAATTGGTTTATTGGTCGCCCGCTTTGGTGTGGTGGCGATTTCCGCCAACCAGATTGCTCTCAATTTTTCCTCCTTGATTTTTATGATACCCATGAGTCTAGGCATCGCTTTGACCACTCGCGTCGGTCAGACTTTGGGTGAAGGCGACGTGGTTCGTGCTCGCTTTGTCTCGTGGACTGGCGTTGGCCTCTCTTTGGTCATTGCCGTGGTCTCTGCCACCTTAATGACACTTTTCCGACATCAGGTCGCTGCCGCTTACACTTCCGATCCAGCAGTCCAAGAAGTCGCCGCCAATTTACTTTTGCTGGCAGCAATTTTCCAATTATCTGATGCCGCGCAAGTCACACTATCATGTGCTTTACGCGGCTACAAAGTGACTCGGGTGCCGATGTTCATTCACATCATGGCATTTTATGGATTTGCTCTGCCTATCGGCTTAGCACTCGGACTTGCACCAGATTGGATGCCTTGGCACCCCGCTAAACCTATGGAGGCCAGTGGTTTTTGGATAGGCTTGGTTTTAGGTTTGACGGTCGCGGCGATTTTACTTGGTATTTTCTTACATAGACTTTCCAGCACACGGATTGCCTATCACTTGAATGCAGAAGAGTAATGCCTCTGCCCGGCTCAATGTGCCTGAATAAGTCGCACCAAAAAGCACATAGTGTAAAATGTCGGATTCAATCCCATAATCTTTCTATTTGCGCAATCAATATGTTGCGCATTTATTTCTGAGCAAAGTTCATCATGAGTCTTCAATGCGGCATCGTCGGCCTACCTAATGTCGGCAAATCTACGCTTTTCAATGCCTTGACCAAAGCAGGCATCCCAGCGGAAAACTACCCTTTCTGTACGATTGAACCGAATGTCGGCGTGGTCGAAGTTCCAGACCCACGTTTGAAACAATTATCAGACATCGTCAAACCAGAACGCGTCCAAAACGCGATTGTTGAGTTCGTCGATATTGCTGGCTTGGTCGCTGGTGCATCAAAAGGCGAAGGCTTAGGCAATCAATTTTTGGCACACATTCGCGAAACCGATGCCATCGTCAATGTCGTTCGCTGTTTCGAAGATGACAACGTGATTCATGTCGCTGGCAAAGTCAGTCCACTCGATGATATCGAAGTAATTCAGACTGAATTGTGTTTAGCGGATATGAGCTCGGTCGAGAAAGCCATTCATCGCGAAAATAAAAAAGCGCGTTCGGGCGATAAAGATGCACTGAAACTGGTCACCCTGCTCGAAAAAATCATGCCCGGCTTAAATGATGCAATGCCAATTCGCGCCATGGGCTTAGACAAAGAAGACATGGCACTCATCAAACCGATGTGCCTGATTACCGCAAAACCTGCAATGTACGTCGCTAACGTCTCCGATCATGGTTTCACGAACAATCCTTTGCTCGATCAATTAACCACTTACGCAGCATCACAAAATGCACCTATCGTCGCCATCTGCGCTTCTATCGAATCTGAAATTGCCGATTTAGAAGATGCCGATAAAACCGAATTTCTGGCCGATATGGGCATGCAAGAGCCGGGTTTGGATCGTCTGATCCGCGCCGCTTTTAAACTCTTGGGCTTGCAAACTTACTTCACCGCTGGCGTCAAAGAAGTACGCGCCTGGACGATTCATGTTGGCGACACAGCACCACAAGCAGCGGGCGTGATTCACACCGATTTCGAACGCGGTTTCATCCGCGCCCAAACCATCGCATTTGATGACTACATCACCCACAAAGGTGAAGCGGGCGCAAAAGAAGCAGGAAAAATGCGGGCTGAAGGCAAGGAATATGTGGTGAAAGATGGCGATGTTTTAAATTTCTTATTTAACGTCTAACTAGCATCTAAGCCACATCAATGTCAAAAAAGGGTCGCGATTTACGCGGCCCTTTTTCTTGAAAAACTCGGAATACACACACGTCCGACAAAATTGACACGATCTCATTTCCTACAAATGGAAAGCCCCTATGCTAAATCACCTCTCTTTTGGCGTACGCGACCTACAAATCGCGGGGCAATTTTATGATGCCGTCTTAGCATCACTGGGCTTTCGTCGGGTGTTCGAAAACATTATGGCGATTGGCTATGGCATAGAAGATGATCAAGATATTTCTTGCTTGAAATTAAGCGCGGCGCCCCATTCACCAGGCGAAGGTTTTCATCTGGCATCTAGTGCCGCTTCATTTTTGGCCGTGGATGATTTCTATCGGTAAGCACTGCAAGCGGGAGGTCTAGACAATAGCAGTGCGGGTTTACGTCCAGGTTTTGGTGATCAGTACTGTGCGGCGTTTGTGATTGATTCTGATGGCTATCGAATTGAAGCAGTTTGCAAACAAGCGATGATGTAAGTAGCAACTAATTTAGCGCAACAAATCAATTCGACGTTTCTGCTGCCACCTCAACCTGGCAGCTCCACAAAAGCCACATTAATCTCCTATATCGCACTATTTTTTGCTACGATGCTGCGCTTGCCCTTGAAGGGTTGTTTACTCTGATGACTGATTATGCTGCGCGAAAAACTATTTTTAAGTATTATTTTTTTAATTCTCTCCTTGTTGGCCGGTTTAGCTTGTTTGCCTTTGTTCGCCGCCTTATTTCTTGATCAGGCAAGCGCTGCCAAATTTGGTGCGGGGATCATCTTACTACTACCACTAGTCAGTCTAGGCGTGATGTGGCGTGCAAACCCTGTATCGATTTATGATTTACGTCGCCTTAGCTTCTTGTCTTGGGCAGTCGTATTGTGTTTGATTGGCGTGAGTAATTTTGTATTCATTAAAGATCAAACAAATTCGAACACGACAATTTTGATGCTGGGCGTGGTGTGCGCCGCGATCAGCCTCCATGCTGGGAAGAAAGCAAAAAGAATGCACTCCAAATAATCTAAGCATTTAAGCTAATGTTGATGAAACGCTCATTCAACATGTTCAAATAAAGACAGACTTCAAAAATTTTTTCCTTTTAGCAATAATTTCCCCATATTTGGGCTATTATTTTCCCTACTTCGTTTCAATAATTTCTTCGAAATCAACGACACGTTTGGGGGAGTAAGTCGATGGATATGCAGGTATTAGTCATTGACGATTCACAAATCAATGTGACTCTTCTTTGTCGTCTGCTTCAAAAAATCGAGCACTGCTCATCAATTGATTTCCTTGATCCCGCCGTTGCACTCGATTGGTGTACCCGACAGACACCTGATTTGATCTTGGTTGATTACATGATGCCTGGCATGAACGGCACCGAATTTATCCGGCATTTTCGCTCGCTTCCAAATTGCAACGATATCCCAGTCCTCATGATCACCGCCAATGATGAGCTTGCCTTACGCTATGAGGCGCTGGAAGTTGGTGCCAATGATTTCTTAATTAAGCCGGTCGACAAAATTGAATTTCTCGCGCGCACAAAAAATATGCTGGCTCTGCGCCGCAATCAGCGACTCTTAGAAAATCGCGCCGTCTGGCTCGATGCTGAAGTGCAAAAAGCTATCGCAGAAATTCGCGCACGCGAGCAAGAGACCATACTACGACTGTCAAAAGCGGCGGATTCCCGCGATCCAGAGACTGGTGCGCATATTGTTCGCATGTCAAATTATTCATTGTTAATTGCACGTCAACTTGGTCTCCCGGAAGCAGTTCAGCAAATGATACTGGAGGCTGCTCCCATGCATGACATCGGCAAAGTTGGCATCCCCGATCATATTTTACTCAAGCCCGGCAAACTATCGTTCGATGAATTCGCGATTATGAAATCACACGCTAAACTTGGCCACCAAATCCTCGCTGGTAGTGCCTCTGAAACCCTACAGATGGGCGCAGAAATCGCCCTCGCCCATCACGAAAAATTTGATGGCAGTGGCTATCCTCAAGGATTAGTAGGGACCAAGATTCCTCTCTCTGCGCGTATTGTCGCGGTCGCCGACGTATTCGACGCATTGACGTCGGAACGACCCTATAAACAAGCTTGGGACATCGACAGAGCCGTCAATTTCTTAAGGGAAGGTAGTGGTCAGCATTTCGATCCGGCTTGTGTTGCTGCATTTTTATCCGATTTTCCTCAAGTTTTAGAAATTAAAGAACGGTATCAAGAAGATAGAGATGATATCAAAAGCTTTGGTGCTTATTGAAATTTGCCTAACCAAAAAATCCCAATTGCTGTGCATATTTTTGTTATCTAACAATCGCAAAGGAAACGCTTTATGAAAATCGCCCAACTTGTATTGAAAGACCTCAACACGGATTTAGATACGTTATCGAGCTTAACAACAATTGAACCACAATTAATTTTAGTATTTGGCTGCATAGCGCATTTCGAGGCACCCGCTTTGAATACCAAACTCCTACAATATTTTCCTAATGCGCAAAGAGTCGGCTGCACTACGGCGGGGGAGATTAGCAATTCTGGTGTCGGCGATCACACCACCGTCGTCACTGCCATTCGATTTTCGAACACACAATTCACCGTCGCGACCGCCCCCATCGATAGCATGGAAAAATCCTATGACGCCGGCAAAACTTTAGCTGAACAATTGCACAGTGAGAATTTAGGTGCTGTGTTGGTGCTTGGGCAAGGTGTCAATATTAATGGCAGTGCGATGATTGAAGGCATGGTCAGCGCACTTGGCAATTCACTGCCGATTACTGGTGGTCTGGCAGCGGACGCTGGCGCCTTTGTGAAAACCTACACACTGTCGAATGCGGGCGTTTCCACTTCCAACCTTGTTGGCATAGGATTTTCTGGTGAAAAATTGATTTTCTCTCACGGTAGCTTTGGTGGTTGGAAGCCCTTCGGCCCAACCCGCAAGGTCACCCGCTGTGTGGGGAATATTTTATACGAACTCGATGGGGAACCAGCCTTAGAAGTGTACAAGCGCTATCTCGGCGATTACGCGAAGGATTTGCCTGGGTCTGGTTTATTGTTTCCGTTTGAAATGCTGAGCGATGGACGCGAGTCCTTAGGACAAATCCGTACCATATTGGGCGTCAACGAAACCGACGGCAGCTTAGTTTTGGCTGGCGAGATTAATCCAGAGGGTTATCTACGCCTCATGCACGCGCATACCAATGATCTGGTTGACGGAGCGGAAACCGCGGCTAACGCCATCCTCGATGGCGCAAGCGCACGTGACGGTCAGGCCTTGGCTTTGTTAGTTAGCTGTGTTGGCCGCAAATTAGTCATGGGCGGACGAGTCGATGAAGAAGTCGAAGCGGTACAAGAAATTTTGGGCGAAGGCACCGCGCTCTGTGGCTTCTACTCAAATGGCGAAATTTGCCCCGGCTATCGATTAGAAGCCTGCAGTCTACACAATCAAACCATGACGATTACCTATCTCGCTGAAAGCATGTAATGCCGCATAAACTGTCGTTACGCCAATACAAACGCCTACTTGGAATCCAAGGCGAGGAACAACTGGCAAGCGTACTTGCAGAATTTGAAAATCTGACCGAGGCAAGCGGCATCAGTCTCGCTGCTCGGACGGCGCTCAAAGGCATGCGACAGTTTTTTGATCAAGTCGACGAAGCTTACGAACAAGCTGATCGTGATCTCGGTCTCGGCAAACGCAGTTTAGAATTAAGTTCAGAAGAATTGATGAATGCAAACCGGAGCTTGCGCCAAGAAGCCGAAATGCGTCAACAGGTGATGCAAACTCTACGGCACACGACCAACGAAGTGTTGGCACAACTCGGGAAGCACTTAGATGATGAAGATAGCCTAGAAAACATTAGTACCTTCTTGGCCGGTTTGGTCAGCGAAATATTAAGTACCAGGGATGAATTACAAACTGCATTAAGCGCGATCGAAAACCAACAGTTTGCTCTCGATCAGCATGCGATCGTGAGTATCACGAATGCCAGTGGAGAAGTCATTTATGCCAACGACAAATTTTGCGAAATCAGCAAATATAATCGCAATGAGCTGTTTGGCATGAATCATCGCATCGTCAATTCAGGCTTACACTCTAAAAAATTCTTCGCGGCGATGTGGGACACCATAACGCAGGGAAAAGTTTGGCACGGGGAGATACGCAATCGTGCAAAAGATGGCAGTCTGTACTGGACTAGCGCGACCATTGTTCCCTTTCTGAATACAGAAAAAAAACCCTATCAGTACATTTCAATTCGCACCGACATCACTCAGGAGCGCTTGCTCAAAGACGAAATTGAAACCAGTAAGCACCTCTTGCAAAATGTGATGAACACCTTAGGTGAAGGGGTGTACACCTTAGATGCCGATGGCAACTGCACCTTTATCAACCCAGAAGCGGAAAAAATATTAGGTTGGAAACTACCCGAACTGTATGGGAACAGCCTGCATCATCTAATTCATTCGCAAACACTCGATGGAACGATCGTCAGTCGGGAAACCTGCGCGATCAGTCAGGCGGTCGAATCTGGCCAAGTGTTTCGATCAGATCAAGAATACTTTCAACATCGGTCTGGACATTTATTTCCCGTCTCCATTGTTGCATCGCCGATCATTGATCATGGAAAAATCGTCGGCTCCGTTGCAGCGTTTCAAGATATCACCGCACGACATGCAGCAGATGCGGCCTTACGCGAAAGTGAAACCAAACAACGTATGATGTTAGACAATGCTGCCGATGCGGTGTTCGTCGCCGATCGTCATGAAATCTGGATCTACGTCAACGACCAGGCATTGAGCATGCTAGGTTTTGCACGTGAAGAAATACTGGGTAGCAGCATCTATGACTTATTACCAGAAAATTTTAAAGCCCTATCGAAATTAACCTTTAGTGGACGTCTGCAAAAGGAAAAATTAATTCGTCAGGAGATTCGTTTACTGAAAAAAGATGGCGGACAAGTCCCAGTCGAAATGAATGCAGCACTGCTACCGGACGGCAGTATTTATGGCTCTTGTCGTGACATCACCAGTCGCAAAGAATTTGAAGACGCGTTGATTCGCGCCAAAACTGGCGCCGAAGAAGCAAGCAAGGCCAAGAGCGACTTTTTAGCCACCATGAGTCATGAAATACGCACGCCAATGAACGGGATTATCGGCATGACGGAATTGACATTGGATACGACGCTGACAGTACAACAACGCGAATACTTGGAACTAGTAAAAATTTCCTCCCATTCGCTATTGGGCATCATTAACGACATTCTCGATTTTTCAAAAATAGAATCGGGAAAAATGATATTGGAAAGAATCGAATTTCCTATCCGCGAATTGATTGCCACCATGTTAAAAGCCTCCGCTATTGTGGCGGAGCAAAAGAATATTGAATTGGTCTATCAGATTGATCCTGAGCTTCCCGATATTTTGATTGGTGATCCGGGAAAACTACGGCAAGTGTTAAATAATTTATTGTCGAACGCCATTAAGTTTAGCGCGCACGGCGCGATCACGATTGAAGTTAACTTAGTCGAGCTTCAAGACACCAATGCGCGCCTGCATTTCTCTGTCACCGACCAAGGGATAGGTATTGCGCCGGAAAAACTCGAACATATTTTTCAACCCTTTAGTCAGGCAGATGCGTCCACCACGCGTAAGTATGGTGGGACTGGATTGGGGCTATCGATCTCGTCCCGATTAGTAGAATGCATGCATGGTGAATTGGGGGTGCACAGCCAAGAAGGAAAAGGCAGTTGTTTCTATTTTGCTGCAGATTTCGGCGTCAGTAGCGCTAGCACACTCTCTTTGCCTAGCATGGAACTGCAAGGTCTTTCTGCCTTAATAGTGGACGACAACGCGATCAATCAGCAATACATACGCGACACCTTACGTAAATGGCAAATCAATGTCGACGTCACCAGCAGTGCCAAAGAGGCCTTGCGCGCCTTACATGCAAACGCTAGCAAATCACTACACTACGACTTGATTTTACTCGACGCCTGTATGCCAGAAATAGACGGGTTTAGTTTGGCGGAAAAATTAATACGCGAAAATTTACTTGGCAGTGGCAAAATGTTGATGTTGTCCTCCGCAGCCTCGATCGACGACGCGCAAAAATGCGAGGCGATAGGGATCGCTGGCTACATCCGCAAACCGATCAGTCAAAGCGAGCTACAGGTTGCGATTGATGCCGTGTTTCATGGCGTTGCAACTGGTGCTGTGCACTACATTAATTTATCTAGCACCGAAGCACCAGCAAAGATCGAAGGTCTGCGCGTCCTCGTCGCCGAAGACAATCCCATCAATCAGAAACTAGCGGCGAGCTTGCTCGACAAATGGGGCTACGTGCATGATCTCGCCGAAAATGGCTGCATCGCCGTAGAAAAGTATCAGAAGAATCAATACGATGTCATTCTGATGGATATGCAAATGCCTGAAATGGGCGGCATCGAAGCGACGCAAATCATACGCGGTCTGGAAGTCTCTGATCAACATATTCCCATCATTGCAATGACAGCAAATGCCATGCAAGGTGACCGTGAACGTTGCCTCGAAGCGGGCATGGATTATTATTTATCCAAACCGATAAAATCGGATGCACTAAAAGAGATATTGAGTCTGCTCACTAGCCAAACGTACAACAATCAGCCAACATCAGTTAGACCACATCCAGAATCCAACCTGTTTGCACAAGTGGACCAAACTACCGACAGTCCTTCGTTCAACTTTGCTGCAGCAATTCTCGAAGGCGACGACGAAGTCATTGAGATTATCACACCGATGTTTTTGGAAAGTTGCGACAAACAGATTGAAGAAATTCGGTGCGCGATCGAAACGGCCAATGCTGAATTACTACTTCGCAGTGCGCATACGTTCAAAGGGCTGGTTGGGAACTTCCATGCCAAGCCCCTCGAACAACTTTCAAAGGCACTCGAACTTAAGGGAAAACATGCGGACTTTTCCGATGTCGAGGATCTGCTTGCGCAAATGCTGACTTTACTTATTCCACTCAAGGCAGCACTCGAGCAGTATCTGAAAGAAAAATCGACTACAAAAAAGTAAGTGTGCCCAACTAGAACACTTCAAAAATGAAGAAAATTGTAAGCTTGCAGTGCGTCAAACCCGAACTCATTATCTATTTTGAGACCTCTGCACAACCGTAGCGAGCGGTCGAAGTTTGGATCGAGAAGCGCACCTGTGCTAGGGCACAGCGAGCATCGCAGATTCAAAATTCGGTCGCGCAGTAGGTTATGCAGAGTTCTCTATTTTGGAGATTTAAAAAAGACCGATGGTGATTGACCAAAGGTGCGTTTAAACATAGCGGAAAAAGCTGACTGACTGGCATAACCCAACTCCGCAGCCACGACCGACAAAGGTAAGCCACGCGCGATCAATGGTGCGGCACGCGCTAAGCGCATTTGCTGACGCCATAGGCCAAAGCTCATTTGCATTTCGCGCTGAAATAATCGCGCTAAGGTTCGTTCCGAGGCGCCGACCTGCATCGATAGGTCTTGCAGACTTTGATTTGAAGCGGGTTCGGCAATTAGTATTTCACATAGGCTACGCAAACGGGTATCACGCGGCATAGGCACATTCAGAGGCAATGGGGCAGCATGTGCCAATTCATCCAGCAAACAGGCCGCCAGATGTGACTCACGCTCAGCCTGATGGCTATCCTCGCTGAGTTCTATCGTGGTCAGTGAGCGCACTAGCTCACGCATCAGATCAGACACTTCTAACACGACACACTCCTCGCCCGTAATCGGCGCAACAGAGAAATGCACATAGATCGCCCGCAACTGTGCCCGCTCAAGAGTACGAACTTCGTGGACAACTAGTGGTGGAATCCAGATCGCCCGTAAAGGCGGCACGAACCAGATTTGGTGATTCGCATTCACTTGCACCGCGCCGTTCAAGGCGTAAGTCACCTGCCCCCAAGGATGCTGATGCGCTCGCAATAATTCATCCGCTTCGAGGTCGCGCGCGACTACTCGCAAAGGTCGCATTTGACTTGGCGCCAAGCTGGCAGGCGGCGAACCTGTGTGGGTAATCGGAGCTTGTGACATCACTAACACCTCAAAAGGAATATCTGTGTTGTTGGCAGAAACGAGACAAATTATGACTGTCTATCTTAAAACAGACTAGTCATTATTCCTTAAACTCGTTATCTACATTTTTCGACTCAACCACCTGCAGCTTGACATTGCCCCGAAAGTTTTCATGACCACCCTCACTGCTAACATTGACCAGACTCCAACCTCAAATAGTTTTAAACAAGATGCTCTGATCATTAGCCTAGTTGGTTTGGCACACGGTATCTCGCACTTCTTTCACATGATCCTGGCGCCGTTATTTCCATGGTTGAAAGACGCCTTCAATTTATCGTATGCAGAACTCGGTTTATTGATGAGCGCTTTCTTTGTGGTATCTGGAATAGGACAAGCCTTGGCGGGCTTTGTTGTGGATAAAATCGGTGCGCGCGCCGTGTTATTTTTTGGCATTATTTGCCTCGCTCTGTCTGCCGTGGTTTTAGCAGTCGCACCAAACTATCTGGTATTGATGTTGGGTTCGATGTTAGCAGGATTGGGAAATAGTGTTTTTCATCCTGCCGATTACACGATCTTAAATAAGTGCGTGACGACAGGTCGCTTGAGCCATGCATTTTCTGTGCATGGCATCAGCGGCAATCTAGGCTGGGCTGCGGCTCCAGTATTTTTAGTCACCTTAGCGAATCTCTATGATTGGCGAATCGCGTTGATCAGCGCGGCAGCATTACCAGTCATCGTTCTATTGATCTTGTTTGTCTATCGCGATCTGCTTCATACCGCACCGAAACCGCAGTCCAGCCAAGAAGCAAACACCAAGGTCGTCAGCAGCGTAACAAACCTTCACCTAGCTGAAAATAGCCTATTCCATTTCCTGCGTTTGCCAGCCGTCTGGATGTGTTTCTTATTTTTCTTTATGATCTCGATGGGAATCGGTGGCATCCAAAGTTTTTCACCCACTGCTTTGCGGGAAGTGTATGGGATGTCCTTAGCATGGGCGACCGCGGGCTATACCGCCTATATGCTGACTTCGGCAGCCGGCATGATCTGGGGTGGCTTTATCGCCGCTAAAACGATAGATCATGACCGGACAATCAGTGTTGCCTTTTCATTTTCTGCGGTGATGGCTTTACTGTTAGCGACAGGATGGGTCTCTGCTGGCATGGCCGTGATCTTAATGGGCGCGGTTGGTTTAGGTGCTGGGATTGCAGGACCTTCACGCGATCTGCTCATCCGCGCTGCATCGCCTAAAAATGCGACTGGCCGTGTTTATGGCGTCGTGTATTCTGGCCTCGACATCGGCTTGGCGTTTTCACCCGCCTTGTTCGGTGCCATCATGGACGCGCACCATCCGCAATGGGTGTTTGCTTGTATCGCCTTGTTCCAGCTATTGGCAATATTTACGGCAGTGAGCGTGGGATCGACTACCCGCAACCGGAGCGAGAGTGTTGGTTAACATTCACGGCGACATCAACAAATTGCAGAGATGGGTAAACTTACGAGCACACGATCATGCGGTAAATGATTTATATAGTATGCTCTCATCCGTAGTTGCCCAAAATCCGAAGTTGGCGAATGGCTAAGCCTCAACACTAGCTAGTCAACATTTGGAGAAATTGATCACACTCAGCTAACACGCGTTTTTCCATGTTGCAAACAACATCATTTGCCTATCAAAATTGTCGAAAAAGGATATCGTCCCTAAGGAGTGATCCTTACCGCCCCCTATGGGCATGGTGGATGCTATTTGCAATCTTGGTTGGCGTGGAAGAGCTTGGGCACGATGACATCAAAACGCTACAAATGATGGCACTCGCTTTGCCGTTCCAATTAGTTCTGCTAATTCCGATTGCCCATCCTCGCTACTTTAATGCTCGTGCTATCGTGGTCTGCGTTGTCCTCGCTAGCTTCCTGTTCGATAGCATCTTGCGTTACTTTATTTACCAAGCCTATCAAGCTGCGCCCGGAAGTTCACTCGTAATAGGTGCTGTCGCTAATACAACCCCCAAAGAAACTATCGAATTCATTGCCAGCTTCAGCAAGCCCATCTTCACGCTTTCCGCACTCGGACTACTAACGTTAACTTTATTGATCATGCTAGTCAAAACGGCATCCGCGTCCGCCATTCGGCCTTATCCAACACCATTCAATTCAAAAGGAATTCTCCTTTTTTTAATCATAGCGATCGTTATATCAACACTCGCCTATGCCAGCAAACCATGGCGCAAACTGCATCCACTGAGTTTTTGGCCACGCATCGTCGCCAACACCATCGAGCTACGAGAGAGCTGGCATGATTTGGGGGAAAAGCGCTTGAAGGAGTTCAATTTTGCCCAAACATTCAAGCCGACGATTACGCATGAAGAGTCATCGACACTCGTGTTGGTCATTTCAGATAGTCTTAATCGAGACAATATGTCGACCCATGGTTATCCACGCAATACCACGCCAGGCCTTGCTGCGCTCAGTCTATCCTTGCCACAAGAAATGATTAATTTTCGGTATGCATGGTCGAGCAAAGCAGCCACTCTCGCCTCCTTGGACAGCATGTTCTACTTAACGACTAAAGACGGTCAAACTGTGCACCTGTTGGCGCTGGCAAAAGCTGCTGGCTACCATATCAGCTGGATCGGCAATCACGATGGGCAAGCAATTGAACAAGCACACGCGCGGTTTGCGGATCACTTGGTCTTACTCAACAAAATACCCGGTCGGGACAGCACCTCATCTGATTCCAGCACGCAGCAACCACTCGCAGCAGCGTTGCAGCAACCATTTCAACGCAAACTAGTTATTGTGCACATGCTAGGCGCGCATCCTCAATACAAAATGCGTTATCCGAGTTCAGCGGCGATCTATGCGGATACCAAAGATACCGTCACGCAAGCTATGAAGCAGCAAGGGAGATCGAGCTGGCTCATCGAAAAACGCAACGAATATGATGCTGCCATTCGACATCATGATGAGCAAATCGTCAAAACTTTTGAAATCACCCGAGACGCGTTGCAGGCAACAAAACATGGCGCCTGGATTTTTGTGTCAGATCATGGTCAAGAGGTGGGACATACGCGGGAACATGCTGGTCATAGCGCCAGCACAGCCGCTGGTTATCGTATCCCCAGCTTTATTTGGAGCACGCAAACATTCATGCAATCTCCTAACGACATCGCAAAGCGTCCCTTACGATTAGATTGGTTAGGCTGGACCATACTCTCGCAATTGGCGATCGAATGGACTGAGCAGCAGCCGCACAAGGATATTCTGCACCACGATTATCGATTTAAAAGTCCACCGCTAGGCATTCCGATCAAGAGCTTTAGCAATTGATCCTTTGACGCAATGTGGTGCCCGCACAAACTTATGCACAGCGAGGCTTTTGCAAATCGCGGACGCAAAATTCGGTCGCACAGTCGTTTGTGCAGAGGTCTCAACACATGACTGTTGCTAGACCACCATGTAGCACTGAATTATTTTTTCCAAAGCATTAGGTGCATGGTAGGATTTTGCCCTTAGGAGTAGGTGCAAAGCTAATTGCTTACAAATTAAGCACAAATCAAATGCGCTTTCTTGACAGCTTAGCTCACCCAACTTAAAAACGTCGTCGCCTCACACAGTCGAAACCCCATGATCCACATGATCGAACACATCCGGAGAACTATATGATCGGCCTCGGCCTCCAGCAACTCGCTGTCAGCAAACGTCTTGGGGCGCTCATCACCAGCGCAATTCTTGCCATGTTGCTATTGACTGCATTTCTGTTAAAGACTGAGCAAAGTCTGATACTCAAAGAACATCAAAACAGCGTACAACATACGATTGAACTAGCCAACACACTGGTCGAGCACTATCAAAAACTGGTGACAGAATCAAAAATGAATGAGACTGACGCCAAACTAGCGGCCATCACTGCCCTCAAAGCCCTGCGCTACGGCAACGATGAGTACGTCTGGATTAGTGACACCCATCCACGTATGGTCATGCATCCAGTGTCCCCTAACTTGGACGGACAAGATTTAAGCGATGACAAAGATAGCCAAGGCAAACTCTTATTTGTAGAAATGCGCGATGTCGCCAAGCGACAAGGTGCTGGCTTCGTGCGCTACACTTGGAACAAGCCAAACAGCAAAACGGCATCCGAGAAAATCGCTTACGTCAAACTCAATGCTCAATGGTCATGGATCATCGGCACTGGCGTGTATCTCGACAAAGTTGATGACATTATTTATCAACGCGTCATACAGGTCGTGATTATCATGACGCTTCTCTCTTTAGCTCTATTCGCCATGGGCTACTTCATTTCTCGTGGCTTGGTGAAACAACTTGGCTGCGAACCGCAATATGCCGTCGACATTACCAGCGCGATTGCGTCCGGCGATTTGACAGTTCACATCGCCATCGACACCAAAGATCAAAGCAGTCTGCTGTATTCGATTTTCAGTATGCGCAATAGCCTGCGCGATATTATTCGCGAAGTTCGCAAAGGTACCGATGCCATCGTCACCTCATCGACAGAAATCGCACAAGGCAATATGGATTTATCTGGTCGGACGGAAAGTCAGGCTAGCGCGCTAGAACAAACGTCTGCCTCCATGCTGACCTTGACTGACGCTGTCAAACTAAACTCATCTCACGCTCGTAATGCCCATCAAATGGCATCGTCTGCCTCCAGTGTTGCGATGAAAGGTGGCGCAGTCGTCACGCAAGTGGTTGACACCATGGGCTTAATCAACGCGTCTTCGCAAAAGATCGTAGATATTATTGCGGTCATTGATGGCATCGCCTTTCAAACCAATATTCTGGCACTCAATGCTGCGGTAGAAGCGGCGCGGGCGGGCGAACAAGGACGTGGTTTTGCGGTGGTCGCTTCGGAAGTCCGTAGTCTGGCGCAACGCTCGGCAAGTGCGGCCAAAGAAATCAAGACCCTGATCGGTGATTCTGTCGATAGCGTCAAACTTGGTACCCAATTGGTTGACCAGGCCGGTGAGACCATGAAGGAAATCGTCGAAAGCGTTGAACATGTCACGCAAATCATGCAAGAAATTACCAAGGCTTCCGATGAACAATCGGTCGGCATTGAACAAGTGAATTCAGCGATCCATGAAATGGATGATGTTACTCAGCAAAACGCTGCCTTAGTAGAACAAGCAGCGGCAGCCGCCACTGCCATGCAAGATCAAGCGAATGCACTCACGCAAGTTGTACACATGTTCAGAATGCGTGGTGATCCGGTCACAACAGCTCATGGGCATACGATCAAACCCGCCTCATCATCGCATTAATCAAAATCAATTAGCGTAATCGAGAATGCATTTACCCGTATTGCGCTGATACACAAAAATGATGGTTTGCGTCTGCCAAGATGCAAACCATTTTTTCATGCACATTGATAAAAATAAGACTGGCTCTGATGGCTAGCCTTACCTACAATAGCCGGAGAAATTCAACTCACTTCGATCAAGGAATCCGCATGCAAGTAATGACCCGTTTACTGTTTGCCTCGCTCGCCTTCGCGACTACCCCATTATGCTTTGCTAGTGATGATTGGCGGACACTTGATCCAGAAAATACCTTAGTTATTGATTCCAATAAAGGTCGCATGATTATTGAGATGCGTCCAGAGATGGCTCCGAAAGCAGTCGAACGCATCAAATTATTAAGCCGCGAAAAAGTTTACGATGGCTTGCAGTTTCATCGCGTAATTGCCAAATTTGTGGCACAAACAGGCAACCCAAATAATCAAGATGGTGGCGGTACCAAGTATCCGAACTTACCACCAGAGATGATGTTTAAGCTCCCGTACAAATCCATCAGTAATATAGCCAGCAATAGCAGTGATGCCGCCAGCGGTTTTCTAGGTGGCGTCAGCATACAATCCTTACCAATCACCGATGCACTCAAGAAAGACGGTGCCAGTTTGCGAAGCTGGGGTGCGCATTGCGCTGGGATCGCGGGCATGGGGCGCAATGAACCACGTGATTCCGCCAACAGCGAACTCTACTTCATGCTCGATGCGACCCGCCGTTTGGATCGCGATTACACGGTCTTTGGACGCGTTGTGATCGGTATGGATGTCCTACTCAACATCAAGCATGGCGAACCACCAGCGACCCCAGACATCATGCAAAGCGTCAGGATACTAGCGGATATTCCAGCCAATGAACGCCCGCAAGTCAAAGTTGCGTCCGAGCAGGCAATGCAAAAAATCATCGCAAAAGTCCGTCAAGAAAAAGGCGCAGATTTTAGTGTTTGTGATGTCGTCGTCCCAGCCAAAATCAACTAAGTCAAACTATGCACACGGCCTCCCATCATAGCGCTTCATTACTACGCAACTACGCCAGCATCCTCTTGCTTTTAGCAGGCATCAGCATTGGTAGCTTAGCCGGCTTTATGTTTGGGAATCAGGTCGGGAGCATTAAATTTATCGGCGATATTTTTCTCAATCTCCTTTTCACAGCGATTATTCCTTTAGTCTTTTTCACCATCGCCTCGTCGATTGCGAATTTGCAAAAAACCGATCAACTCGGGAAATTATTTGGCATCGTCACAGCCGTCTTTCTCTCGACAGTTTTGATTTCCGCGGTCGTCATGCTAGTCGTGATGTTAGCGTTCCCACTTGCACAAGATCCGACCTTGCGCGCCATGGCTGCACAAGCTTTGATCGACAATCCTAGCGTTGCGCAGCAGGCGACAGGAACTAGCTTGGCACAAGTATTGACCGTCAATGATTTTTTCGAATTGATGTCACGCAAGAATATGCTGGCCTTGATTCTCATTTCTATCATGGTCGGTTTCGCCACTTTACGAGCCGGAGAAAAAGCTAAAGCCTTTGTCAGCTTTCTTGATGCTGGCAACGAAGTCATGAAGCAATTATTAGCCATCATCATGACAATCGCGCCGCTGGGTTTAGGAGCCTATTTTGCGTATCAAGTTGGCGTCTTTGGCCCACAATTACTTGGCGTGTACATGCACCCGCTGGCCTTGTATTACGCGACTTGCAGCGCGTACTTTGTGATTTTCTTTAGCCTGTATGCGTATTTTTCTGGTGGCCGTTTGGGCTTTACTGTGTTCTGGAAAAATAACTTAACGCCAGCATTAACCGCAGTCGGTACCTGCAGCAGCATCGCTACCATTCCGGCGAATCTGCTCGCCGCCGAGAAAATGGGAATTCCAGCTCATATCCGGAATATTGTTATACCGCTAGGTGCACCCATTCACAAAGATGGTTCTAGCATGTCCTCAATCATCAAACTAGCGCTACTCTTCGCCATGTTTGGTAAAGATTTTTCTGCGCCAGAAATGTGGTTGGCAATTCTGGGCATCACGGTGTTGGTCTCGGTGGTTGCGGGTGGTATTCCCAATGGGGGTTACATCGGTGAAGTATTTGCCATCACCGCCTTTGGCTTTCCTATGGAGCAGGCATTGCCAGTAGCAATGGTCATCGGCACGCTCGTCGATCCTATCGCCACCCTGCTCAATGCGAATGGCGATCTGGTTTCTGCGATGATGGTGACCCGCCTAGCCGAAGGGAAAAATTGGCTCATAAATCGACTTAATTCTTCAAAGACCAGCGGTGACATTTAAGCCGTTGACGTTGCGCTTTTTAAGTTCATCATTGTCCTCATAGACAAATTCGATCACCGCATTATCACTAAAACTAGGGTTAAACAAAGTGAGGGAATACAGAGACTTAGCAGTATCGATAATGATAGATTGACGGCGCTCACCTTCCACCAACACAGCACTGCGCAAACCCATAAATTCAGCAGGAAAACCAAATGTCACTTTTTTAGTCTTGCAGGGACCGCCTAAGGCTCTGACAAAATTGCGGGCGATAAATGGCAAGTCGTCATAATGAATCGCCCAAAACATTTCGCACTCCAAACGCAGATCGCCTAAACGACGTTGATTTGGGGCTAATCCCGGACTCTGTACCAATGGCCACCAACGAAATAAGTCTTTCTTACGATTGATCATCAACTCCGCATTTTGCGCCTCTGCCTGCGGATCACGTGGCAAACTAAAGCTACCGTCTTCGCTCAAAACGATAGGGCGACTATAGTCATCTGTAGCTAAACGCAAACTGACACCGGTCAAACTGGCCTCTTGCTTACGCGGTTTCAAAATGAACTTATGCTCGGCGCGAGGAGCATGCGCGTGAT
>JAYVHZ010000120.1:0-26872 GCA_043770645.1 Undibacterium sp.
ATTCCATTACCTTTAAGCGACTCTTTCTTGGATGTCGTATATGACAAGTAAGAGTCCGCCATCACTTATTTGACTAGAAAAATCACTCTCAATCGAAAAAACAGAAAAATCTTAATTCCCCCCTTGACCCTGACACTACGTCAGGCTTTATAGTGTGCTGCATATCCGATTCATGTTCTTTTCATGTTCGATCAAAGAGGCACACTATGTTGTTAAAGATTGGCGAATTAGCGCAACGGACCGGCATTACGGTACGCACCTTGCATCACTACGACAAGCTGGGATTACTCACGCCCTCGGTTCGATCCGAGGCTGGTTATCGCTTGTACAATCGCCACGACATCGCCCGCTTACATCGCATTCAGGCATTGCGCCGTTTAGATCTGTCCTTACAAGAAATCGGTGAATTAATACAGGGCGATACTGCCGACCTGCGCGGCCTGATTAGTCAACAAATTCTCAGCCTGGAAGAACAAATCAAACAAAACCAAGAACTACGGGAACGTCTGTTGGAATTGGACGAGCAGCTGCAACAACATGACCAGCCCAATATGGATTATTGGTTATCAACTTTAGAAATGATGAGTCTGCGGTCTAAATATTTTAGTCCGGAAGACATCGCGCTATGGCGTCAGCATAAGGATGTCAGTAGCGGAAAAATGACGATGGCAATGCAACCCATCGTTGCACAAATCCGCGAATTCATGGACGCCAAAATTGCGCCGAGCGCACCGCAGGTTTTAGTTCAAGTACAAAAATGGTTAGAAACAGTGCATCAATCCGTGCCGAACCCAGGTCTTTTGAAAAAATTCGCAAATATGCACCGAGATGAACCCTCCATGCAAGCCATGAGCGGGGTTGATAATGCCATGATGGATTACATCAACATCGCAGCGATAGAGATTCGTTACCAAATCTATCGACGCCATTTAAGCGAAGAGGAATGTCAATATTTCCGTCCCTCATTTATGCGCAATATGGATAACTGGACCGAGTTATTTATCGATCTCAAAAAATTCATCGACGCAGGGATTGCATTCACTGATCCGATAGCATTGAAGCACATTCAAGATTGGCGTGCGATGTTTCTTGATGCTTGGGGCAACCGAATTGAGACTATACAAAAGGTGAGACAAGTTCATGAAACAGAACCCAGACTCACCATAGGTGGTGGCCTGTCGCAGGAAGTGCTTGATTATGCCGTCGCAGGAATGCGTTATATGGAAACGCAGAATTTGGCTGCGTCACAATCAACGAAGTCAGCCAAGTCAAAACCGCCAAAGCCAATTTCCAAAAAGACGAAGACGACATCAGCGTCTTAGAACATCCCCCAACACAAAACCCACATCACACTATCGATCATACTAAGCAGCCAAGTCCGGCGGACAAGGCTAGCCCTTTATCTGGAGTTTTTATGAACAAGGTTTCAAAGCCCGCACGCGGCTTTATGCGTGACCGCAATTTTCTGTGGATGCTAACGGGTGGCATCACCTCGATGCTAGGCGATCAATTTACCCTCATCGCTCTACCTTGGCTGGTGCTGCAAATGACTCATGACACGTTCACACTTGGTATCGTGCTGGCACTGCTCGGTATTCCGCGCGCGCTCTTTATGCTCATTGGCGGTGCGGTCGTGGATCGCTATCATCCCAAGTCGGTGATGATGATTACCAAGTACATCAATACCATTTTACTGGCGGTTCTAGTCGTGCTACTACTGACTTCCAGTCTAAGTTTATGGATGATCTATTTGATCGCCTTATTATTGGGATTATCGACTGCGTTTAGCATTCCAGCGGGAACATCGATGTTGCCACGCGTCGTCGCTGCAGAACACCTACAGGCAGCGAATGGCATGATGCTGGGCTTACGCCAGATTACCTTCTTTTTAGGTCCTTTGATGGCGGGAGGATTAATCGCGCTGTTGGGTGACAACGCTACTGCATCACAAGCTGGATTAGCCGCTAATTTGCATGCTACAGACATGATGGATATCGCAGACAAAAAAGGACTAGCGATGGCATTTTTTGTGGATTGTTTTAGCTATGGGTTTTCTGCCTGGACCTTATCGCATGTGAACACGCTCCCCATCGACGCCGACCATTCGACATCATCAAAACAGTCTTTACTCAGCGCGACCATGAGCGGACTGCGTCATTGCTGGAACGACACCATGATGCGCACCTGCTTTTTGTATTGGTCTGCCATCGCTTTTTTAATCATGGGTCCAATGCAAATTGCCATGCCCTTATTGGCGCAACAACTAGGCAATAACGCAGGTGTGCTCGGCCTCTTAGCCGGTGCGCATGGCGCGGGCACGCTACTAGGTATGGCAATGTCGTCCATCTTTCCCAAGTTGCGACTTGGTAGTTTAGGCAGCACGATCTTGCTGATAGACACTTTGGTTGCGCTGCTGTTTATGCCTATGGGGCTAATCCATGTAGCGTGGCAAGGTGCTTTCGCTTTGTTAGTCATAGGCGTACTCGGCGGCTATTTGCATGTAGCGGTATTCACTTGGATACAACGTCAAGTACCACCCGCCATGCTAGGGCGCGCAATGAGTATTTTCATGTTCATTTTTATGGGCATCAGCCCCGTCTCTGCAGCATTGACAGGATGGCTAATGCACAGCATCAGGCTCACCCAATTATTCGCTGGCAGCGGTGCGCTGTTGATCGTAATTGTCGCCATCGCTTTGTTGGTGTCACCAATGCGACAGATGCGTGATGCTGTTAGATCGACTTAAGCAAGCTCACTTTGAGTTAGGTGTTTGATACTACCTAGCGCCTTCCCTGCACAAGCTTTGCTTACGTCGATATGAAGTGATTTGCTTGATAACTTCAGTTTCAAGGTCCCTTCTCCCACCTGCGGGAGAAGGAAGAAATATCACTGTTTTTGGTTGGTTTCGTTTAAGTTAAAGACCGAGCTTACGAGCTATGAAATAGGTGGCGGTTGAGACTGACGCGGCCAGCGTTGCTCCCCATACGAGATCAACTATCGTCATTAGCAGCGGCCAGTCTTTGATCGTCGCGAGATTACTGAGATCATAGGTGGCGTAGGTGATAAGCCCGAACAGTGCGCCAAACAAAAGCGCGTCCATCCAGGATTTTTTCTCAAATGCGGGGGCAATAACGAAAACCACAAGCCCGACAATAAACAAGAGATAGAAAATAATTGCGGCTACCCAATTGAGCTCATCTCGCATCAAAAAACCAATTTGATTGCGATAAAAATTGGTGGCCACTAGTCCCAGCCAAAGCATATCAATGGCGAAGAAAACAGGAAGCGCAATGGCATACAGTTTGAGGAACATAGAGAAAGGTGAAGGCATTGTTAGCTATTGAGGTAGGTTATCGACATTTGCAATCCTGTCGCAAATAGTCCCCAACAAAGGTAGGGAATATTGGCATAGACCACCCAGCGCAAATCAGGGGATGCCTGCCAAACGGCAACCAACGCCCAAATGAGGGTAAACACTACAAGCAAAATATCCAGCGTTGCGAGCAGATTATTTTTGAGCCCGAATTGAATTGGCGTAAAGGCGAGATTAAAAATAAGATTCAGGGCAAAAGGTAAGGCCACTAACCACGAAATCTTGCCCGTAAATGCTCGATAAAACACAGTGCCATAGCTCACAGCAATAATGAGATACAAAACCGACCACACCGGTCCAAAAACCCAGCTTGGCGGCGACCATGTCGGCTTGATTAATTGCGAATACCAATTAGTTGTGTTCATCGAATTCAAATTCCTTTACTTCAATAATATCGCCATCTCAGATGCTCGCCCCCTACAAGGCTCGCCAACGATTACAAAGACACTTTGGCGTGCTGAGCATCTGTCGTCTGAGGCACTTCCCCGGCAACGTATGCCTTGGCAGCATCGTAGACGTATTTCAGCCCCAGCATACCAGCGTTGTCCCAATATTCACCTTCATACGCTGTAAATTTTAACAAAGCGATGTTTGGGTCTGCCTGCCCATCCGGAAACCATAGCTTCCAAGTTTCTTTCCACATCTTCTCAATTAGCAGCCTATCCTGCAATACAGTCACTTCGCCGCGCACCGAGGCGAATTTTTTCGCATTTTGAAAAGTGAGTAGGGCATTTGGATTGGCATTGATTTCGTCGACCTTGAGTGAGTTAACATCAGTCACGAGATAAGCGCCTATGCCTTCGTCCAAATGCGCAATCACCATCGGCCGGGCGTGAATCGCATTGACCGTATGTGTTACCAGCATTGCTACATCAAAGTCGTTCACTACATCGTACAAATGTTGAATACCTTCGTTCGTGTCCATTGCCATGCTCCTTCGTCAAAAAATTAGGGAAAGTTTGATTCTGCAAAGAGCATATATAACCGCCGCGATAGTATCCGTGTGCTACACAACATATCAATGAAAAGCGCAGAAGACACGCATCTTAAAATGCCACAAAGTTAAATAGAAATCCTGTTTATGTTTTATTGATGATTCATTGCTGGAATAAGCCAGTCGCACGTCATTTTCTAAGGCGCGAAAAACGGCGGTGGACTTATCCTAGAAACGCTAGCTGGGCAGGTTTGGGTATGGATTACCCGGCGGCATTGGCAGATGTCTGAGACATCGGGATTCGGATCGATTACAAGCAAACTCAATTAAACGTCATTCCTGCGTAGGCAGGAATCTAGCGACGTTCCTTGATCAAATGAAGACGCTAGGCTCCTGCTATCGGTGAGGGATCACCACACCACCCAAAACAGACCGCGCCATATCAAACGCCAATCCATAATAAGGCCGTCCGTTAAATTCAAACTCATCAATGACCGTCATCCCCAGCTTCTTGGTATGCGCGTGATAGGAATGCGGATTAAGACGATTGATGAAGGTAATGCCAATCGGATAACGCGCACACATCCCCAAACGCATAACCTCAAACAAACGCGGAAACACCCCCAGCCCTCGATATGCTGCATCGACACACACAGGACCATACTGAAAAGAATTTGCCTCGGTAATTGCCCGTCCTTCAAAATGTAGGGTAGGCATACGCGCTAACATAAACGGAAAAATCGGCCACTGCGCAAAGTAAGCCCAAGTCCCCGCAAAGGCATAGCCGATCACGCTTTCTGTTTGATCATCAGCCGAAGTTTCAAGCGCGACGAACACACCACCATAGTCCAATAAGGCCTCAATCTGCGCGACCGTAAATGCGGTGGTAACGAAGCCGTTCTTTTGTTCTGCTTCGCTCAGATTGCTTAATAGATTGCGACTTTGCAGGGTTAGGATGCCGGAGATGTCTGAGGGTTTGGCTTGGCGAGTTTTAGGCATTTTGATTCCTTAGATGAGAACATGTACTGGAATAGTACCAACTAAAATCAATAAGCTATTTTAAAAACAGGCAACACAGCCTTTACAAGAATGCGTAGTTTTTACGGTGTATAGCATCCACTCGAGGGCGGGGGTGATAAGCTCTTTAGCCTGAACAAAAAATTCAACGGCAATGACGAGATGCCGCGCCTTTAGCGCACTAAATTTCAAAGCTAGAATGACTCATCCGACAAACTCTATGATCAATAGAATCCTATTGGCCGCTCCCTCCAGAATTTAGCTTTAAGCCTGTCAACCCTAAATACTGGATCAAGTCCGTCATGACACCTAAATCAATTTCCTAACCTCAAAACTCAGTCGCATCATTGAAGCAAAGTGTAAATAGAGATTGTGGGTAAACCGCAGTGCTCGCGGGGGGGGAATGGGATATGCCCATTTCGCCCCAACTCCCGCCCATTTCGCCACATTCTGGTGTCGATTTCCCATCGTTCTCTTTAGCATAGCGGTATCAGTAATGGAATTGATTTCCCCTGCCAATCTTCGCTTCGCTGCTATCAAAGGACAATGATGAACAACATTATGCAAACTTCACGGACTGATTTTCTGGATCGCATTCGCGTTCTTTTGACGGCTTTGGTGATCCTTCACCATACCGCGATTATGTATGGCGCGGAAGGTGGTTGGTATTTGCGGTATCAGGCTAGCGGGGAGACTTCGGGATTGTTGCTGACTTTATTTTGTGCGGTGAATCAGGCATTTTTTATGGGAATGTTTTTTTTGCTGGCGGGCTATTTCAGTACGCGCTCGTTTGACACAAAAGGTACGCGGCAATTTTTGCTTGATCGCCTGCTGCGCCTGGGTGTGCCTATTTTGGTGTTTGGGTTTGTGCTTGGGCCTTTGAGCAACGCGTTGGCGGAGACAGCAGCAGGTGAATCCGTATGGTCGTTTTGGTGGCATCTGATGGCGCGTGCGTCTTTTAATATTGGCCCGCTGTGGTTTGCGTATGCCTTGTTGATTTTTTCTGTAGCGTTGATGGCTTTACGCTTGCTCTTACCTAGGTTGCGTTGGAATTTATCGACTGCAGTTCTCAGCCACACTTGGGTCGTTTTCTTTTTAATGGCGTGGGGCTTGGGCGCATTTGCCTTACGTTTGTGGGTGCCAACCGGGCAGGAACGCGGTTTGTTGCAGATTGGTTATTTTGCGTCTTATATCTTGTTGTTCTTTTTTGGATGCGCGGCGGCACATAGTCGTTTGCTGGAAAACATTGATAAAAAATTGGCACTGCCTTGGGGCTGGATTAGTTTGTTGACGATCCCTAGTTTGTTTGCGTATGCGATTTTGAGCGGCGCTTTGAAAGGTGTCGAATTTCATGTGAATGGTGGCTGGACTTTGCCTGCATTGGCCTATGCGATGTGGGAACCGTTTGTGGCCTGTGGGGTTATGTTGATGTTGTTATGGCGCTTTCGTGTATCGGCAAAACCTTGGGCGTTTTGGAAAAAGCTGACGCCATTATGTTTTGCAGCATTCATTGTGCATGCGCCTGTCGTGGTTGGATTGGGCGTGTTGCTGCAGGCGTGGAAGGAATATTCCTTAGCCATGTTTGTGGCGGTGGGTGCTGCTAGTTTGCTTGCTAGTTTTGGCGTGGCGGCCTTGCTGGTGAAACTGCCTGGCGCGAAAAAGATACTGTAAATAGTCGATACCGCAAATTGAACTTGCAGTGGTAATCAATGCCTTCGCTTTCGATTAGCAGACCAACTACGCTGATTTTTTCTATCGAATCATTCATCAGCGTTTTTTTCTTTAGCCGTATAACTACGAAGAAAACAAACATTACACAATTACTTTACTTGTGTTGGCGAGCACACAGTCTTATGGCAAGGCTAAGCATCAGCTGATGACACATGCGACTGGTAGCAAAACTTGACATGACTTTCATCCGATTATTTTCATCAAGGAACCTATCATGTCAAATAAGATTTCTGCGAGTGGTCTTCACAATCAAGCTGCCGCCGATCATCAAGTAGCTGCCGATGGTCATAAAAAAGCCGCAGAATCGCATGCCATAAATCAGCGAATTAATTTTCGTCGGTAATAGACTTCTTTCGGATGCAAGCGTTAAGCACTCCAGTAGCGCAGACTGATTTTATCCGAGCCTGGTCTATTGATTTTTCGCAGATCTTAAAAGTAGCCGTCCAACACCCCCTACAACAATAAAATCAAAGCCATCAAATTTCCCGGCTTTTCATCTTGCTATGCAAGCTTATGTCCGTTTCCGCACAGAATGGCATCGCGCCAGATCCCATACTGAACGAGATCCATCCACAGATTCTGACCATGACTATCCCAAGCGACACGCGCCCCAATGTGGAACCTGACGGTGTACCACCCCCACCTAAGAAGCGCCGCGCCGCGTTCTTATCACTCTCCGCATGGCGACAATTCATTGCTGTAGCCAAACCTTACTGGCTGGGCGAAGAATGGAAGTCAGCCTGGACCCTCTTGGTGTTGCTGATCGTGTTAATGCTGTTTGAAACCAAGTTCGCAGTCATGCTCAACAATCAGACCGGCGAAATGACTTCGGCACTGGCGGCAAAAGAGGGCGTGCGCTTTTGGGCATCCGTGCGAACCTGCCTGATTGTGCTGTTATTTGCAGTGCCGACTTACGCTTTCTACTATTACATGCGTGACCTATTCGCGAACCGGTGGCGACTATGGCTCAGTGGACGCTTTCTCGACGGCTATCTGAAAGATCGTCGATACTACACAATCGGTGCAAATAGCGACTTGGACAACCCAGACCAGCGCATCAGCGAGGACATTAATACCTTTACAGGTAGGTCCATTAACTTTCTGCTGATTTTTTTGGGAGCTGCCATGCAGCTGGTGGCGTTCAGCGCTGTGCTATGGTCAATTTCCCATTTGCTGGTTGGCGTCTTAGTGATGTACGCCCTCATCGGTACCGCTGCCACACTTTATGCATACGGCAACCCATTGATTCATCTAAATTTTTGGCAACTGCGACGCGAGGCGGACTTCCGTTACAGTCTAATGCGTGTCCGCGAAAATGCTGAATCGATCGCCTTCTACCGTGGCGAAACGCAGGAACGCGCGCGCATCGACAGCAAGCTTCACCGGGTCATCCAAAACTACGACAAACTGATCAAGAAGCAGCGCTCTCTTAATCTGTACCAACGCACCTTCAGTCAGCTCACTTTGGTGCTGCCGGTGGCGATACTTGCCCAGCAAGTCTTATCAGGCGAGCTGGAGGTCGGGCGCGCGACGCAGGCGGTCGGGGCATTTGCTGCCGTGCTTGGTGCGGTGGGTGTGATCGTGGAAAACTTTGAGAGCCTGAGCCGCTTCGTGGCTGGCGTTGGTCGTCTGCAGGCACTGTCTGACCTGGTACTACCCAAGTCAACACCCGAATCGGCAACTAAAGTCGAGCCTGAGCAAATTCAACTACGCCTAGGCACCCAGCTCGCACTAGAATCCGTCACGCTGCGTCCGCCGCAATCGCAGCGTGTTCTGATCAAGGAGCTGAGTCTGGTATTGCAAGCAGGCGAAGCGCTGCTTATTACGGGCGACAGCGGCTGCGGCAAAAGCTCGCTATTGCGGGCGATTGCCGGTTTATGGCACAGCGGTAGTGGTCTCATCTATCATCCGCCCTTGGAGGATTTCTTCTTTCTGCCGCAACAACCTTATTTACAAATGGGTTCGCTGCGCAGCCAACTGATCTACCCTAGTGTGGACGCCGAACTAAGCGACGAGCAATTACTAGCGATTCTCGATCAAGTGTATCTGCCGCAACTGTCTGAACGTGTAGGTGGCCTATCTGCGGTGCATGACTGGGAAAAGCTACTGTCCATCGGCGAGCAGCAGCGTATTGCATTCGCCCGCATTCTGGTCCATGCGCCCAGCATTGTCATTCTCGATGAAGCAACCAGTGCGCTTGACAGTGCCAATGAATCAGCGCTGTATGCGCGTCTGCGTGAGAGCGGCGTGACACTGATCAGTATCGCGCATCGACCCGCTGTGCTGCAATACCATACCCATGTTCTGCATTTGCTCGGTGATGGCGCATGGAAGCTGCATGAGGCGAGTGATTATCAGTTCGATACAACATTTGTCCATGTGGCTAAGGACAAAGTACAGTCGGTACAATCGTTACAGGCTGCGGCAGCATGAATAAGCGTGGTAACCAGTAATGCCGCTCAGATAGGACGAATAGAAGAACATCTCAATGAGAAAATACGAGATTTTATCCAAATTGACTTTGTGGCTTTGGACAAAAATGAAAACCCCTCAACACCGAGATGCTGAGGGGTTTTGAAGCATAATTAACCGCCTTGTTCGCATAACTGAACGGCATTAGCGGTAACCGGGATTTTTTGAATGACACTGCCTACTCAGATCAGCCGGTCGTATTCATCACGCAAAAGTATTTACCGTGGTGCCAATCGCGGCATTCACGAGTCCTAAAGAAACATCTACAGGAGAGACTTGATTGACCTGCTGGAAGGCTGGAAGGTCACTGGTCGGAGGCGTGCCCGATAGCGCGGCGTCCTTAGTTAATTTTCTATCCAACTCTATCAAGGCTTCGCGGCGTTGCTCCAAGATGGTTTTGTCTTGATCAGCGCGCAAAATCTGTTGCTGGTAGGCGCGCATTGCTTCGACACCGCCATATGCACATGGCGATCCAATACAAATGGACATCGCACACTTCCTTTCTGCGCTGCTACTAACCGGCTGCTTGGCATCAAGTTTTTGTCACCTAGCGAGATAGTAGTCCAAAAATGGCGAGAAATCCCGAAGTCAGTTGATTAATATGGAAATCCCACACTTTTTATATTGATCAAAAAATCAATGCCTGAATCACCATGACAATAAGCGCTTTCACCCTATTTCAAGATTTGCATGCATCAACGTCCTCTTTTTTGCTACCCAACGTGTGGGATGCTGCCAGTGCAGCGCTATGCCAACGCGAAGGTGCAAAGGCCTTGGCGACATCCAGCGCCGCCTTAGCGTGGTCATTAGGCTACCAAGATGGTGGCGCATTACCTCGACATGAACTGCTGTCTGCTGTCAGTCGTATCATGCGTGTCATCGATATCCCGCTGAGTGTGGACATCGAAGATGGCTACAGCACATCGGCGGCGGAGGTCGCTCATTTAGTCTGTGAGTTGGCGCAGTCTGGTGTCGTTGGTATCAATATCGAAGACGGTGCCCACGCGCCCGCGTTACTCAGTGAAAAAATCACCGCCATTCGTCAACGATTAGATGGCAAGGATGTCTTCATTAACGCCAGAACCGATGTCTATTTGCGGCAACTTGCGCAAGAAGACGCTGCCGTCGACATGACGATAGAGCGTCTACAGCAATATCATCGGGCGGGTGCGAACTCAGGTTTTGTACCAGGACTGATGCAGTTAGATGAGGTGAAAAAAGTGGCTTGCGCTATCACTATGCCACTGAACATCATGGTACTACCGACGATGCCTTCGCTTACCGATTTGACTTGTGCTGGCGTACGTCGATTCAGTGTTGGTCCGGCTCTTTTTCAAAATGTCTATGAGCACGCTCGCCTGCTGGCGCGTCAATTCTTAAGCCATCATGATGTGGCGAGTTTATTCGATAGTCATATCTCGTTTCATGAGATGAATGGCATGTTTCCATCTGTCGCGCAAAGACAATGATGAAGGTCGATGCGCGAACATTCACGAATTAATGATGATGTCCATGTTCACCATGTACATGACCATGCGCAACTTCTTCTGCGGTGGCGGCACGAATGTCTAACACCTGCACACTCACTTTTAAAGAGCTGCCAGCGAGTGGATGATTACCATCTAACATGACTTGATCACCTTTGATTTTGAGGACTGTGTACACAGCCTCTTCGCCCGCATCGGTGTAGCCTTGCATAGATGCACCCACTTTGACGCCAGGTGGAAAATCTTTTTTAGAAATCGTTCTGAGCAAGCTTTCGTCGCGTACACCAAATGCATCTTCTGGTGGCAGATTCATCGCCAATTTAAAGCCAACTTCCTGACCTTGTAGGGCTTCTTCGATTTTTGGTAAGAGATTGTCGTAACCGTGCAGGTAAGCGACTGGTGTTTTGCCGTTTTCTAGTACTTTACCTTTGCCGTCAATGACGGAGAGGCGAATGGTGACTGCGCTGTCTTTTTCTATGATCATGATGCTGGACTCAGTTTAAGAATGGGAAAAGGCGCTATCTTAACCTACGGAGAACGGTCAATGTGAGGATCTGATTGATGTTTGGCGAATTCAGACTCTCCAACTCCATCTTAAATTACGATGAAATTGCGTCAAATACAATGAGTTAAACACATCACTCTCACTGTTTTCTAGCACACCATCAACAACGCTCCGTCAACATCGCAGCAGCTTTGTACAACTTAGGCAGGATTCATCAAGCGCCGCGCAATAAATCATCAGACACTCATTTCGCTATCCGTTTTATCTGCAACTAAATTGCTGTGTATCTGCATTGATTGCCAGATTTTAATTGTTAGCAGAGTTCATGCCATCAGTTGGGGGACACCGCTGGCTTGAGATTTAACTTCAAATAACAAAATAGACAATAAATTCAGGAGGAAATAATGAAATTCGGCACATCTAGGGTAGTTGCAATGTCGGCATTGGCGGGCGCAATCGGTTTTGCGAGTGCGTCAAATATGGCAAGTGCGCAAAACATCAATTTAAAGATAGAACTAAAACCAGGTCGCACTGCTTTGTCGGTGACGCCTATCCATGCTGAGGTCGGCGATTTTGCGGTAAGCAAATCCTTGCCAGAACATGCCACAGGTAAGCAACTGCGAGTGCAGGCGCGCAATCTAAAGGGAGACGTTGTGCATGAGATCCTAGTGCCGAACCGCCTGTATCGTCTGCTAGAAACTTTTGACCAAAAAACTGGTGCAATCAAGCACGCAGAAACTGTGACTCAAGCCAATGCCACGTTCGATGTCTCAATGCCGTTTAGTGCTGACATCGCTAGCATACAGGTACTGCCACAATCGACACCAAACGGTGCGACGCCATTGAGTCAAACACTGCGTCCTGATATAGAAATGGCAACAACGCGCTTTGATAGAGCGCAAATACAAAATCTCATCAGCACAAGCAAACTTCGCACCGCGATGTCTGCGGCATCGCCAGCGATCACTGCCGTGCCGACATTGACGACGATTTTGAGAAATGGCACGACAGCGTCAAAGATGGATTACATCTTTATTGGTGATGGCTACACGGCAGCTGAAATGACCAAATGGCGTGCCGATGCGCAAGTGTTAATCGATGCGTTTAAGGCAGATCCATTGTTAGCTGCAAACTTAGGTAAGATTAATATCCATCGCGTCGACATCGCCAGTAATCAGTCAGGGGTAGATGAAATCGATCGAGGAATATATCGCGACACAGCGATGGATGGCGAGTTTGGCTGCTTTAACATTGCCCGTTTGCTGTGCGTCAATACCACCAAAGTATTTAATATCGTTGGCCAAGTGCTACCGGCTGATGGTCGCGAACAAGTCGTTGTGATTTCGAACTCAACTCGCTACGGTGGTTCTGGCGGTGAAGTTGCCACGGTATCGATGGATCCTTCTTCAAAAGAAGTTGCTCTACATGAGATCGGTCACTCCGCCTTTGGCTTGGCTGACGAGTACACTTACGGCACATGTAATGCAAGCACCGAACCAGCGGCCGGCAACGTGTCACGAGTAGCCAGTCGTAGTAACAGCAAATGGGGCGATCTGATCAGCGCCAATACGCCAGTACCGACACAAGCAGGCGCAGTAACGAATGGTACCGTTGGCATTTTTCAAGGGGGAAATTACTGTACGAGTGGTATTTATCGCCCTACCGAAAATTCCCGCATGCGTACTTTAGGTAATGCCTGGCATGCGGTCAATACTCGTCTTGCGAATCGAGTCTTTGCGCAATATGGCGGCGGTGACGCCGGTGGAGAGCTTACTCAAACTGGATCATTGGCTGTGGGGGCAAGCGTCTCCGTGCCTAACGTCTCTCCCAACTATATCCAAACAGGCAGCGGCAGTTTTACTGTAAAACTGAGCGGTTCTGCTGGTACGAATTTCGATCTGTTTTTATTCAAATGGAACGGGTCGACAAGTAAGTGGGATCAAGTTGCCAAAGGCAGCAACACAACATCGACAGAATCCATCAGTTACAACGGCAGTGCTGGATACTACTATGCAAGTGTTAAGTCGATTATCGGTAGTGGCACCTACACGGTGAAGTATACGTTTCCGCCAAAATAAAGCGACATTGATGCACTGAAAAAAGCTTGTTCGATTTTATTGCGTACCCTGTCTACGCAATAAAATCGGCATCCTGCTTCGGTGCATAATCGTCGTATTCGTTTTATTCAATTTCCGTGTGGAACTATGATTAGTTTTGATTGAAAAAAGTATCGAAAAGTCAGACGATTAACAACCACTCCCTTCATCAGCTTTGTTAGCATTCATGAAGTTGTTAAATTGGCGTTATCTTTAGATGATTAATTTTTTAATCGGAATTTTAGAATATGGCTTCTTCACTCATCAATTCGACAGCCGAACTTAAAAACTGGTTCCATCAGAGTGGCGTCAATACCCCACTGCAAACGTGTATCGGTCCTTTGCCAATTTCCAAAGCAAGTCTAGGTCGTTGGTCTTGCGACGACAGTCCCGATGAACAAATTCATGCTAACTCACCGCATCCTGATAGCTATCGCATTGCGGTGATGTTGGCACCGCTTGAGGCAAGAATTTGGAATGGTGGAAGTCCCATCTGGGGCGGCATGATTGCCGCAAATCGTTTTCGAATTTGTCCACCGGGTGAATCTGCGAGTTGGCGTCGGATGAGCGCTTGCGACATCGTAAACATTTTCATCCCGATTAGTTTTGTCGACCATTTTTCTGAGATGCGCGGGGACAAAGACGGCGTCAATTTGACCGCCAACCTATTCACGCCAGATAGAAATATCATTGAACTGGTCCATAAGATGCTCGACGCAGAAAGGTTAGCGGGACCTCTCGCTGCGCAAGTTTGCGATAGTGCGATGACGATTTTAGTTAGTTATTTATTGGAGCATTACAGCAAACCTGCTGGCAACGAGGAGTCCGCAGTGGCGTCAGGTTTGTCCGGCGCGCGCTTGCGTAAAGTCTTGTCCTTTATCGCTGAAAACATCGAGACCATCGATTCGAATTCGCAGCTAGCGGCGATTTGCAAAATGAGTGAAGCTCACTTCTCCCGTGAATTCAAACGGTCGATGGGCCTACCTCCACACCAATACGTCATGAAGCTGCGTTTAGAGCGCGCGTGTTTGGCCTTGTTGAATCAAGAAACCAGAATCATTGATATCGCCTATGAATGTGGCTTTAATAATGCCAGCCATTTCACCCGCTGCTTTAGCTCTCAATTCGGCGTACCACCAGCGCTGTATCGTTTGCAAAGGGGTAAGCCAAACTAGGGCTTGTTGACCTCACCTTTTTTTAAGTTTTTTCGACCCATGTCGCCCGCTCGGCATGACATGGTGCCAGCAATAAGTGAGATAGCTGATCAGAGTCATTGGTTTGCATTTGCGCAGCAAATTCTGTCAGCCTCGGGTCTTGCGTCAAGCTCAAGCTTTGAATCAATTCATGCGCGATTTCACGCGCCGTTGATCTACCCTCTTGGTAGTGTGGACTACCCTTGAAGTGCGAGAGTAAATGCTCACGGTGATCTAGATACAGCGCACTGGTTTTCGTCGCTTCGAGTTTAGCTTGTTTGGCTGCAATTTCAGCATCCATTTCTGCATCAGTTTGGCAATAGCGCATTTTTTCCGCGTCATCCCAATGTGGCTTTTCGCCATGCTGCTCACGCAGAATTGCCATCGACCGCGAATCGAGATCGATCTGTGATTGTGTATGTATATCCTTAAATACATGCACTAAAGTCTTGCCCTCCCCTTGCGTGCCTTTATAACGCATATCGGCGGCGACACGACGTGGATTAAAACGAAACTGACGACTGCAAGTAAGTACCAAAATATCCATCAGAGCAGCGATTTTCTTTGGGTTCATAAAACGATCCTTGGGTGTGGAATCAAAACAGAAAATGTCTTTCGTTTTCGAAAGACCGGTTTGTTACTGAGGCGATGGTATTACTGATTGCGGTGGGGATTACTCTCACTAAGCTAGGCAATTGCTTAGAAAACTCGCGGCACAATTAGACAGACCCACTATACGTGAATTCTGCGTTGGTTCGTTAATTTAAATCTCAGCTTAATGTCGCTTATAGACACTTTCAACACATAATTTTTACACCTCGTCTCAATACAATTGTGAATCGACTGGGATGACACTACACTGCCAGCTCTTAATTCACTCTCGAAGGAAATCCTATGCGTCAGTTAAAACTTGTGCTTGCCATTAGTGCGGCATTTTTATATATGAGTGCGGCACAAGCCAATAGCTTACCGCAAACTGCACCAACCAATACAGCACAGGTGGCTGAGTCTGCTGCTGGTTTGTGGAAAGGTGCAGTATCTTTGCCGAACAAGACCGAGTTAGTGGTAGAAATTAATCTAGATAATCCAAATCAGCAATGGCGAGGAAATATCTCTATCCCACAACAAGGTGCGAAAGATCTGGCTCTGCAGGACATCAGCATCAGCGATAAAAAAGCCCAATTCACCATCGTTGGGATACCGGGCGCACCGACTTTTAGTGGTGAATTTGATGCGACTAAAAGCAGCTTGAAGGGCGACTTTACGCAAGGCGGCACCAAGATGGCATTTACTTTAAGCCGTGAAGGCAAGGCACAGGCTAGTCCTGTCGATGTAGCCAAAACCGCCTTAGTCGGTTTTGAAAACGAGGTTGAGAAAATTCGTAATGAATGGAAAGTACCAGGCTTAGCAATCGCGATCATTAAGGGCAACCAAATCATTTACGCCAAGGGTCATGGCCTACGCGATGTAGTAAAAAATTTGCCGATGACTGCCGATACCATCTTGCCTATCGGCAGTTCAACCAAGGCTTTTACCACGGCGGTGATGGCGAGTCTGGTTGATGAGGGTAAACTGGAATGGGACAAACCCATCCGCAGCTGGATTCCCACTTTCAAATTACAAGATGCCGTAGCGACTGAGCGTATGACGCCTTTGGATTTAGTCACCCATCGCAGCGGCATGCCACGTCACGATGCACTTTGGTACAACGCCACTTTGTCACGTGCTGACATGGTACGACGCCTGCAATACCTGGAACCAAATAAAGATTTCCGCACTGATTTTCAGTATAACAATGCGATGTTTTTGACCGCTGGCTATTTAAGCGAAGTGATCACGGGAAAATCATGGGAAGAGAATGTCAAAGAAAAATTGTTCATGCCATTAGGTATGAAACGAGCAAATTTCAGCGTGGAAGAAACACAAAAAGACGCTGACTTTTCACAGCCGTATCGTGAAGAAAAAAATGGCACGGTAAAGCAAATCCCTTACCGCTCGATCAGCAATGTTGGTCCCGCCGGTTCGATTAATTCCTCGGTCAATGAGTTATCAGCATGGATGCAGATCCATCTGAATAAAGGTAAGTTCCAAGGTAAACAAGTGCTAAGCCCTGCCAGTATCGAGTACTTACATATCCCGAGGATGGTATTGGGTGGCGCACAAAGCAAGCCAGAATTGGTCGCGATCGGTTACGCGCCTGGTTGGTTTAGCGATGTCTATCGCGGTCAATTACGCTTACATCACGGTGGCAATATCGATGGCTTTGCTGCCATGGTAATGATGTTGCCTGGCTCAGATATCGGCATCGCCGTGTTGAGTAATCTGGATGGCTCTCCAGTGCGTGATTTTATTACCAGAGCAGCGATTGATCGCTTAATGGGATTAGAAAAGCGCGATTGGAGTGGTGAGGCCTTAAAACGCAAAAATGCGATGAAGGCCGACAACGACAAAGCCGAAGAAAAGAAAAAGATGGCACACAAGACAGGTACTAAACCTAGTCATCCCATCACCGACTATGCTGGTGAATACGAACACCCGGGGTATGGCATTGCCACCATTACACAAAAAGATGGCAAGCTCACAGTCGAATTTAATGGCATAAAGACGCCATTAGAACACTGGCATTACGATACCTTTAATGGCTTAAAAGCAGATGACCCAGTATTCGAAGATCAGAAGATACAGTTCTTAACCGGATTAGATGGCGAAATTGATGCTGTCAAAACGGCTTTAGAACCTGCGGTTAAAGACATCGTATTCACCAAAAAAGCAGATTCGCGTTTACAAAATCCTGAGTTTCTAAAAAATTTCGTCGGTACGTTCAATTTAAATAAAGAGATGGACATTGTGATGAGTGTGCGTGGCAATAGCCTGATCGCCAATATCAAAGGTCAACCGACTTATGAATTACTACCGGTACGCGGCTATCGTTTTTCTTTGAAAGGTCTCAATGGTTTTTCAGTCGAATTTAAAGCTGACAAAGATGGTAAATTTAATACTGCCGAGTTAGAGCAACCTAATGGGATCTTTACCGTAACCCGTAAATAAATAGATCCAATGCGCGACGCATTTCCATAAAAAACGGCACCTAAAGTTTCTTTAGGTGCCGTTCTTGTTAGTGCTTTGGTGTCGCGACATATCGCTGTCGCGGCACAAAATTTACATTTTCTTGCTGGCTGCTGATGCTGAGGAAGCAGCCGGTGTCGCACTAGGTGCCGACGCTGCAGAAGCTGCAGAAGCTGCAGAAGCTGCAGATGCCGCTGCGGAGCCAGGTTTCGTCACTGGGCCATGTTGGCGCTTACCACTAGCCATGCCTGAGCCCGCATCACGTGGAGCAACGATAGCACTGGCGGCTGCACTGGCTGATGCCGCTGGCGCCGCTGCTTTTGCTGGGGCTGCTTTACTCGCCGCAGCGGCTTCCACTTTTGCCGCTGGTGCTGAGGTTTGTGCTGTTGCTGGTGCTGGAGTTTGTGCGATTGCTGCGCCCATAGTGATTGTGGCAACTGCAACTGTCATCATGAACTTGCTCATAGAATTTTTCATTTTGCTTCCAATCTTATAGTCTGAATGTGCCGTAGAAAATCACTACGTTTGCCCATAACGAGGTCAATCGCAACCCTGTTGACAAGGTGGATGAAAATTTTTCACAGAAAAATTTAACAAGGCTTTTTGCAAAGACGGCATTAAATACCAAAAAGATCGGAAAAGAAACCCGTTATCAAATAGAATTCGCATCTATTGATTTGCTTTTTAATGGAAATAAATTGGAACTACTAAACATCGATTGTCTGGGTAAGCCACTCAGATTAGAAGGCTCGCTGGCGGGATGGCAGCAGCTATTTTGGGATAATAATTTAGTCTCGCAAAAAAACGCCAGTGCCGACAACGAAGGTTCGCATGCGCACGAGTTTGAAGTACGTGTTACATCTACACCGGCATCTGTCACAGAAAATCAAGATATCGCGACCACCGATACGGCGGCGGCTCTAGGTACAATCTCAAAAACCCTTGTCATACGTCTCGAAAGTGAACTCCAATGGCAACCGTTTTCCTTGAACTATCGCCTAATGGTGGATGATGAATTGGTGACAGAAGGTCATAGAGGCACAAAAGATATCGAACGTCAAATACCCACAACGCCAGTTGTAGCACCGCAAAAATTTAGCCTGATTGGACTCGCCTCACTCGGTTTTAAATTACTCAAAAGTGCCAAAGTCATTAAAGTTTTATTGGCGGGTGCCAGCGTGGCAGCGTATTCTTGGTTGTTCTCCTTTCAGTTCGCGATCGCCCTGATTGCTTGTCTGATGGTGCATGAGTACGGTCACATCCGTGCTATGCAATATTTTGGAATGAAAACCAAAGGGATCTATATCATCCCATTCGTGGGTGGTTTGGCCTTATCCGACGATAAGATTAATACGCGCTGGCAGGACGTGACAATTTCCATCATGGGGCCGACATTTGGTTTACTGCTGTCGCTGGTCTTGATGCTGGTGTACTGGGTGACTGGGAATATTTTCTTTGCCGGGCTTGCCAATTTTAATGCTTTGATTAATCTGATCAACCTGTTGCCAATCTTGCCCTTGGATGGTGGCCATATTTTGAAAAGCATCGGTTTTTCTATTCACGGCAAATTTGGTTTAGTCGTAATGGCGCTTGCCTCTGTCATCGGCATTTTTGGTAGTTATACCTTAGGCTTAAGTTTCTTGGCCTTTTTTATGTTGATCGGCACTATTGAAATCGCGATGGAATGGAAGATGCGTCATCAGAGTCATCTCTTGCCTCTGGATCGCTATGGCCAAATTTTCTCTGCGATCTGGTACTTTGTCACGGTCGCCGCCTTGGTCGCCATCATGGCGTATTTCGCCAATAGTGGTGATGAAATTTTATCGGCACCAATGAGTATCTTGCGTAGTTAAACCGGCGTTTTTCTGACAAGCTTATGTTGTACTAAAGGGAGATGACGATGAAATATCTGGTAAAAATGACTGTTGTTAGCGCCATATTTTTCTGCGCTTATCTCCCTGCCTCTTGTTTTGCACAAGAGTCAAAAACAACTGCCGTTGCAGCCCTTGATTTGCAAGATTTGCGCTGGCTCCAAGGCAGTTGGCATGCCAAGAATGCGAAACAAAGTACTGATGAACATTGGTCACTACAAGGCGATTCTTTGCTCGGTATTTCTCGCACTACGGAAGAAAATAAAAGCAAAGCATTTGAGTTATTGCTGATAGAAAAACTCGGTGATGATTTGATTTTACGCTTACGTTTTTTTGGACCAGCGATCGATAAAGCCACGCGCGGGAAAGAAGAACCGCTACGTCTGAAAGTGGTACAAGCCGATGCACAACAACTGGTGTGCGAAGGAATCGGTGGCGAAACTGGTACCACACTCACCTATACCAAATTGAGCGCCAACAGTATGCAAACGCAGATCCTTAAAGTGCGCGATGGCGCTGTAGTTTGGCAAGAGAGTTATGCGTTCAACAGAATCTCGCAATGAGATAAGCATCGAGAAAACGCTACCAACCAACATAAAATTCAGAGCACAGGAAGCACTTCCGCTCGCTGGACTTCATCCTGTCGCCTGATACAAGCGACCGGATTTATCCAAACATAAATTGGTTTAGATACCCATCTCCTTCCATTACTAAAGTTTGCTGAAGCACCAATTAGAAAGCCACACTTTCTAATGCAAGTGTGGCTTTTCTAAAGGCGCCCTAGCTGGGGTTTTCAGCTGATCAATTAGTTTTCTTCTCTTCTAATTTAGCAGGAATAAACTGCCCCATCACATCACGCTTACCGCGTTCAAGGTAAGGCACTGGTTTATCCATCCATTCAGGACGAGGTTTATTGAGCAGATAGTGATCAAAAAATTCGCTCATGTGTACCGTGAAGTGTTTAATATTGTCGCGGTCACGTAAGCCATGTTTTTCACCATTGTAGTTAAACCAGTATGCCTCTTTATTTAAGCGACGTAGCGCGGTGAAGAATTCAATCGCTTGATACCAAGGTACGGCATCATCGTCGTCATTGTGCACAGTCAAAAATGGCGTCTGCACTTTATCAATCGCGAAGATTGGTGAATTTTCTACATACTTGGCTGTGCTGTCCCATGGTGTACCGCCGATACGGCTTTGCTGCTTTTCATACTGAAAAGCCCGACTAACACCAGCGCCCCAGCGAATGCCACCATAGCCACTAACCATATTTGCCATCGAGGCACCAGCTTCGGCTGCACGGAACATATTAGTGCGTGTGATCATATAGCTGATCTGATAAGCGCCCCAACTATGTCCTTGAATACCCAACCGTTTAGGATCGACAAATCCTTTAGCAATCACTTGCTGCGCCGCAGGGACAACGGTGTCCAAAGCACTCTTACCAGGATAGCCAGTTTTATACACGATATCTGGACGCAAGACGATGTAACCATTGCTGACATAACGCGTGACATTGATATTTTGTGCTGGTGCTGGCGACACAAAACGGTGCATATTGTCTGTCATCTTTTCATAGATGTAGACCATCATTGGATACTTTTTATTGGGATCAAAATTCTCCGGTTTAGCCAACAAGGCTTTGAGTTTCTTTCCATCTGCGCTGGTGTACTCTATCGTCTCCTGTGTTCCCCAGTTGTACTGTTGCTGCTGAGGATTAGCGAAACTAATTTTCTGTGGCGTAGCAAAACTCAAGTCCGCACTCCACAAGTCGGGAAACTCGGTAAATGTTTGCTGCGTAAACACGATCGCGTCAGCACTTCTTGCTTTCACGACGTCGCCAATGGCCTTATCAGCGTGTATCAGGCGTTTAGGAATGGCGGGTGTTTGCAGTTTTGGATCTACACTGTAATAACCCGTTGATTGATTCTTATCATGGGTCGCAGCCAAAATCCAAGCTTGGTCAGCGGGCAAAGCTGTGGTTTGCGGAGACTGTCGTGGATCGCCTAGATGAACATAACGTAGCTCCAGTTGATTTTTGCGTCCAAAACCTGCGCTCAAATTGCGAGTCAACTTATTTTGTAGATTGACCTCCCACAAATCAAACTGATCATACAGCACCACATTCGCATCGTCGGCAGTCCAACCCGCCACACCAAACGCATTTTTTGGTTCTGGGGTATCGCGCTGTTCATTTTCAAAACGTGTCTTGATATGGTCAGTCAAATTGGTTTTCTTGCCGTCCTGAGTGGAATAAGAAAACCAACTACTTTTATCGGCGTCAAAATTGATGATGTACTTACCTGCCGGAGAAAACTGCGGCATAAAACGACTTTTTTCTATCAGCATTTTGGCTTGGCCATTTTGCAAATCGACCGCAAAGGCGTCGTAATACAAACTATCCCAAGACATCAAATGACGGTAGGGCAAACTGCTGACGCCCATCGCAAATTGTGCGTTGTCATTGACCATGACTTGGGGAATCAGTTTGTTCGCTAACTGCACAAATTTGCCATCGGCCAGATGCACGACTGCGCGATAGGATCTTTGCTTATCTCTTTCCGCATTGGCTTTTTGCATCGACTGCAGTTCTGGATCTTTCCAATGCCAGAGATCAACTTTCATCGGCTCTGCGGCATTTTTGGGCATTGCTTTTGGTATTTCTGCTGTGCTCAAAAATAAACGTTGTCCATCTTTACTAAAACTCAGATCCGCGTGTTCACTCGGTGCCCAGCCTCTCGTAATACCTTGACTCTCTGCATTGACCAACACTTTGGCTTCAGCCTCACCACTACGCCAGTAAAACAGACTGTAGACGCCAGTTTCACTGCTATCGTCTTTCACGTTAGGGCCGGCTTTTTTCTTTTTTGCGACTTCGTCCCGATTGCTTAACAAGGCAAATTGATTGCCGCTCTCATCAAATCGAAGATGTTTATAACTACCTGATCCCTGCACGATTGTCTGTGTAGTGCCACCCTCGGCAGTCCAGAAATACACCCCCTCAACACTCTTAACATCGCTGGCATTAGCTTCTTTATTAGCGTCCTGCTTGACTTCCTTTGCGACCTCTTTTGCAGAATCTTTTGCAGACTCCTTCACCGGTTCTTTTATTGAGACGGCATAAGCCAACAAACTACCGGCCTTATTCCAACGGATATCGGCGACATCTTGAATTGAGGTTCTTTGATTCTTTGCTAAATCCCAAAGAACTAATTCTGTTCCAGGCTCTTTCTTTCTCGCGGCATTCGCTGCTTGGGCGCCGGCCATTGGCGCTGCTTGTTGATCATCGTCCTCGACATTGCTATTCTCAACGGCAAGATCTTCTGTATCGACTTTTGCTGCGTCATCCTTTTTGATTTCTTTTTTGAGATCCTTAGCGGGCTCTAATAAGACCGCCAACACACTCGCGCCTTCATCTGGAAAACTAAATCGTTTTACTCTGTCGATGTTTTCCACTTTGCCGCTAGCCAAATCAATCACGCCCACGCCAGGTTTCGGTGCGTCTTCTGGTTTTAGTTTGGCTTTTTTCGCTTTATCGAGTTCAACACGTGTGGGCGCTACTGCAAAGGCAAGATACTTTCCGTCATAACTAAATGCCGGAGTGTGCCCGCGTGGCGCACGCCACTCTTTGCCATCGCGTAAATTTCTTACCACGATTTCGCCATCAGACTCTTGTCCGATCAGCGCATAAGCAGCCCACTGCCCATCACGGCTGAGTACTGTGTTTTGGATGCTGCGCCAGTTTGCGTACACATCATGGGTTATGAGTTTTTTGGCGGCTTGCACAGCGCTTGTGTTGCTAACCGCCTGACTAGCTTGCGCTTGTGCGATCGCCGATTGCGGTACATTGAGTGCATACAAACCCAATATCAAGACCAAGGCACTCACAGGTCGCAAGCGTTTAATTACCGTCATATCGAAATTAACTTGTTGGTTGGTACTAAACATAGTTTTTCCTCCATTTGTTTTATTTTAAAACTCGAATAAATGCGGCTTTACAGTGCTTGCACTTGCAGAGTTTTCGTCACTTTTCCTTCGCCTTTTTCACCCATCCCAGAGCCGCTGTTTTTGCTTTCTTTTTTCAACACAACCAGACGATCACCGACGGTGGCATACAACCACTCTTCTTCATTTTTCATTTCAAAACTAATCACCACAAAAGCTCGACCAGACACTACCTGACTAAGTTTGCTAGCCAAAGGCGTACCGTCGGCCGCAATCCAGACATTAATTTGACCATCAAATTTTTTCATATACTTGCGTTCTTTTTCGCTAAGCTTGTCCATAGACATTTCGAAATTTAGCAATCGCGCTGGCTTCCCGTTGTAGTCATCCGCTTTCTCACCTTTGAAATTTGCTTTTTCTAAAGTACGGCTCAAGCCACTTGCAGCCGAAATCATGGGACGCAAAGAGGAGGAATTAACTTCACTCAGAGCGGACAAAGTGGGTGTCTTGGCCTTTTTGTCTTTTTCTTTTTGACGCTCTTCGTTTTCTAATTTTGACAGCATCTCTTTGCTATACAAAACCTGCAAACCGCGCGGACTTTCTTCCACACTGACACTAGCCAAACCGTGAGTCTCTTCTGCTTCTTTACCCTCACCCTGACGATTCCAAGTCTTCGCTTCGACCACCGCTTTCAGCGGTGTTTGTCCTTGCAGTCTGCCTAATGCGGACTTTAAATCTGCCAGTCCATCTGCCTGCGCCAAATTCGAGTACACACAAAGACTGACAACACTCAGGACGGATAGATATTGATGACGACTTAGCATGGAAATTCCTTATTTTGCGATTTGAGGCTGAATTTAAAGCAAATTCGGCGCGGATATGACACTTTTTGTGAAGTGGAGTTCACTTAAACCGAGATTTTCTATTTGGCATATTTGTTCTGCAATTTGAGCGACAACTGCACTCTCGTCCTGAAAAAACTAAGCTGCGACCAGAGCATTTGCTGCCAGATACACCAATAATGCTGATTGCGCATCATCGGCTGCATATTTTAATTGGCGTTCATTCAGCTGCTCAGCCGCCCAATTCGAGGTGGAAACGCGTTTGGATTTTTGCAAAACTTGTCCAAAATACTTTTCCACGGCGCGCTTGGCTCCCATCTGCTTTTTACGGTTATCGCTTAAGCTGCGCGAAAGATCTAAGACATTCGTAATCTTGATGCCTAATTTTCGAGACAACATTTGATTGTCTTCCGAAAGCCCAAAACCGACTTTACGAATCAAAGGTGACTCCAAAACTTCCTTCAACAAACCCCGACTTAATTCTCTTTGCTCCAAACTGACGATAGGAAAAAGAAAGGCATGAGTTTCCGTCGCCAATTGAATTAAATGGGGGCCATCTGAGCTTTTTCCGACGGTAAAGATCGGTTTTGATTCGGTGTCATAACCTAAATTTTTTGCTTGCATCAAATGTTGCCGTGCTTGCGCTAGTTGGCTCTCGTTTTGTACCAAGCAGATCAGGTCCAATGAAATTCCCTCATACGCTGGCAACACGGGATCTACGACTTCGTGCTCTTGATTCATAAATTCTTTCGAGGCTATTGGTGTTAATTCTGATCATAGTGAGCTGTAAGAAAAAACGCAACGCTCAAATCAAACCACTATCGAGTCACAAAATGCAAAAAAGCGACCAAGTGATCGCCTTTTATTGATTCGCTTTCGCGTTATTTAGATGAGTTTTGATGACCGGGTGGTTTTATGGCTGCGCAGCTTTGCGGGTCACACTGCCAGATCCACCGATAGACTTACTCACTTGCGGATCGCCATAATAAGTCACCTTGCCTGAGCCACCGATATTGACATTCAAATTGTCAGTCACCCAAGTTTGTACTGAACCAGAACCACCAATACTAATGCGTACATCTTTCGCCGCCAATCGAGCCATATTCAAATCACCAGAACCACCGATTGCACCAGAGATTTGGGGTACGCTACCATTTGCTGTAAAACTACCGCTACCGCCGATCGTCACTTTCAAAGTCTCGGCTTTTAAATCTGTGACTTCCATTTCGCCAGAGCCGCCAATACGCAGTCGTAAATCTGTGCTGACTATTTTTTCACTTTTCACCGCTCCAGAACCTTCCAAAGCGAAATCCTCAAGCTCTTTAAAATTCACGACGATCACCAAATGACGTGTCTTAGGATATATGTTCTTGTCTTTTGATCGAATTTTCAATGTACTGCCTTCGACCACCACTTCCAGCATCGCTTGAATATTGTCATCGGTTTCGATTTGTACCGCTTCTTGCGCGCCTTGTTTTAATTCCACTTTGCCGGGAACCGAAATTTGTATCGCTCGAAAGCCCTTCACGGCGCGCTCTTGCTTAACAATTTTGCCCGATCCTTCAAGACCTTTGTCCCGCCAATTACCCCAATTAGCCGAGGCTGGTGTCGAGGCAAAGGCGGTGGCAATCAATAAAACACTCAGCAAGTGACGACGCACGTTTGGCTTAGACATGATGTTCTCTCCGACAGACAAAGTTACCGATAATTTAAGCAGCGTTTTTACGAGAACTACGTGAACTACGAGAAATCAAAGCAAACAGACCATACAAAATCAGGAATGGGATCATCAATGGCAACAAGGCGAGTGCGAAAGAACCTAATACCGCACCAAGCACCACCACAAGCATTAACGCCACTGCAGCTAACACAATTCCAGTCACACTTAAGGCAAGAAACAGTGCGCAAAAGCCAACTACGCAGGCAATTAAGAATCCGGTAAAGCCACCGATGTCGCCGATTTCTTCACCATCAATCACGATGTGTGACGCATCAATCGACAAATAACTCACAAACAATAAACTCAAAATAATAGCGATGGCGATAAAAATATTGCGATTATTGGTTTTCATTTTAATTCCCCTTTTAGGATGATGAACTGACTTCGACAATTTATGAACCAACAAGTGCTGATCCGATGTTTGAAGTGTAGGCTCTTGTTGTGGGCGTCTCTAGCGAATTGCGACAGACTGCAAAATCGGGGGAATAAAGCGCAATTTGTCTCTCAATTGTCTTTACTTGGCTTGGCGTTGTGCTGCCATGCGTTTCAAATACACAATTAAATCTTGCAAATCTTGATCGGTGATCGTTTGTTGATCGAAGCCAGGCATCAAAGCTTGC
>JAYVHZ010000121.1:0-6002 GCA_043770645.1 Undibacterium sp.
CGCTTTCTAGCTAAATTCTGTTTCACTCCCAAATGGCGCAGGCTAAGCATCCGATTTGCCGTTTGATCTGATGGTGATGGAATGCTTTCTGGCTTGCCACTATGATCGATTTTTTCGTTCTGGCATTGAACGAAAGTATTTCCATCATTGAGGTGTTGCGGATGATAGATAAATTCCCTTCAGGACAGTATTACGGCACGAATGCATTTGACCGGCGTTTTCCGCGCTTCGGTTTGAGTCATTTGCGTGCCACGGTGCCTGAGCATGAGGTGAAAGAACATAGCCACGCCGGCGCGCATATGGTGTTGGCGACCCGTGGTCGTTATGTGACCTCGGCGGCGGGCGCGTCGCGTGAAGGACCAGTGCTGGTGTATAACCCGCCGGATGTGGTGCACCGCGATCGTTTCGCGGGCGAGGGTGGGTGGTTCTTCGCGATTAGTTTTGATGCGGATGAATCGCGCGATCTGTATGAACAGGTCAAGCTACCTGATTTTGCGCTACGTCATCACGATCCTGTGATCATTAAGCAGGCGTTTGGATTACTTAAAGCAGCAGCTTCTCGTGATGCGGTAAAGCTTGATTTGGAAGTGCTGACTTTGAATGTCTTGAGTAGTTTGAATGCGCAAATACCCGTGTCGTCAAATCCCCCACCTTGGCTGCAACGCGCACAGGAGATGATCGCGGATTTATCGGATGAGGATTTGGGTATTGCCGATATCGCGGAGGCTATCGGCGTACACCGCGTCTACTTGGCGCGCCAATACTTACGGCATCTGGGTTGTACGCCTGGCGACGATTTGCGGCGGCGTCGCGTCGAGCGTGCAACGCAGTTGATGATGACGAGTGATGAAACATTGACTGACATTGCCTTGAGTTGCGGGTTCTGTGATCAAAGTCATTTGAATCGGGCATTCATGCAACAGTGGGGTTTGACGCCGACAGGGTTCATGAATCTCAACGGTCTATCAGTTGGTTTCAAATATCCAAGACTCAATTGAAAGCCTTGTTTAAGATTTGGCTTGACCAATTAAATGGCTTTATAAATTAGTGAATGGAGATTTGAAATGAAACGTAAACCTGCCCTAGGAATTGTGATCTGCGCAATGCTGCTGAATGGCTATGCATTTGCTTATCCACAAAATGATAAAAATGATTGGGTGAAGACATTACCCACTACGCAAAAGATGGATGCTGTGAAATTGACGGCGATGGACGAAGCGATAAAGAAGAGCGCGTTTCAACAGATTACCAGCGTATTGATCGCCCGAAACGGTAAGCTCGTTCATGAAGCTTATTATGATGCAGATGGCGTTGAAGGAATGCGCAATACGAGGTCTGCGACTAAGACGGTCACAGGTATGTTGGCGGGGGCGGCGATAGATCGTGGTTTTATGACGCTTACGACGCCTATCCTTAGTCAATTAAAGCCAAAGAAAGTATTAGAGAATCCTGATCCACGCAAAGCCAAGATTGCGGTTGAAGATTTGCTGACCATGAGCTCGTTGCTGGAGTGCGATGATCAAAACCAGTTCTCTCGCGGGAATGAAGAGCGCATGTATTTGATCGAAGACTGGGTGAAGTTTTATCTCGATTTGCCGATCAAAGGCTTTCCTGCATGGACTCCTAAACCATCGGCTTCACCCTATGGTCGCTCGTTTAGTTATTGCACAGCGGGTTCAACGACTTTAGGTGCAGTAGTACAAAGTGCGACCAAAATGCCGCTGCAGGATTTTGCACAAAACGCCCTGTTTGCTCCTTTAGGTATCACGAAAGCGGAATGGCAATTTTCGCCCTTGGGTTTGGCGCAAGGTGGCGGTGGCTTGGGTTTGCGTAGCCGCGATCTTTTGAAGCTCGGACAGCTACTTGCCAATGGCGGCACATGGCACGGGCAACAGGTGTTACCAGCGGCATGGGTCAAAGCATCTATCTCACCGCAGGCACAGGTCGATGAAGAACGCAATTATGGTTATCTGCTTTGGTTGTATCCCTACAGCGCAAAAGGTGTGAAGCACAAGTCCTATCAAATGGCTGGTTCAGGTGGTAACAAGGTAGTGATTTTTCCTGATCTAGACATGGTGGCATTGGTGACGACTACCAACTACGGTGCGCGTAATCCGCATCAGATCACGGATAAATTAATTGCTGAGCATATTCTTGGTGCGCTTGAGTAGAGGGCTAAGTCATTTTGCAGATGTCGAGTCAATGTAGGACGCTAAATCAATGCAATGTAAATTGGAGAGATCTAAGCGAGGAATTTTTACAGTATAAAAAAGCGAGACAAGATTTGATCCTTGTCTCGCTTTTTTTTTGATGGAACTTATTTGTGAAGCAATTACTTAGTGCTTATTTCTCTACTGGCTTTTCTTTATTCTCATCCTTCGCATCCTTCTCATCTTTCTTCAAAGGCGTATTAAAGTCGATCATCATGTTGCCTGCAGGCGGTGTCATCTTGAATAATTCCAAGCGTGATTTGCTGATTTTACGTGGCCATGAATTATTATTCAGATCAATATCGGCAGTTTCTAAATAGGGATCTTGGGTTAGACCGATCATAGGTTCATCTGTGACCACCAGCTTAGTCAGCTTTTTGGAGTTATAACGCCACACTTCAGCAGGAATGCGTTCGATCACTTTCTTTCCGCTCTTTAATTCAATTTCCAAAATCAAAGGCATCACCAAACCGCCTACGTTAGAAAAATCGACTAAGTAGTAATACTTGCCCGACTTGAGCATGGCTTTTTCATCTTCATCCAAGCCCTTCATCAAGTCATTGTAAGTATTACGGTCTTTATTTGTGACTGTGAAATCATCGTGTTCGTTATAAAAATCTTTTAAACCGGGTTGCGTATCGATGCGACGCGCTGGCAAAGATTTATTTCTTTGTGCTGCTAATGACACAGGTTCTTCATTCTTCTGCGCACGACGCCAGGCTTTTTCTATTTCAGGATCTTTGCTGGATACCTGATATTGAACGATGCCATCGATGCTGATATCAACCGGATCGGTGGTGTAGAACCAGCCGCGCCAGAACCAATCTAAATCAGTGCCAGAAGCATCTTCTATCGTGCGGAAAAAATCTGCTGGTGTTGGACGTTTAAATTTCCAGCGACGTGCATATTCTTTGAAGGCAAAATCAAATAATTCACGACCCAAAATAGTTTCGCGCAAGATGTGTAAACCGGCAGTTGGTTTGGCATAAGCATTATTGCCAAATTGTAGTACCGATTCTGAATTGGTCATAATCGGTGTTTGATTTTTACTGCGCATGTAATCGACGATGCCGCGCGGTTCGCTAGGAAACAGGTCTAGATAGTTTTCTTCCCAAGCGCGTTCTGCCAAGGTCTGCAAGAAAGAATTCAAACCTTCGTCCATCCATGACCATTGACGCTCATCTGAATTGACGATCATCGGGAAATAATTGTGACCCACTTCATGAATGATCACGCTGATCATCGAATATTTTGTTTGCTTGGAATACGTTAATTCACCAGTTTTCTTATCCTTGGTCGGGCGACCACCGTTAAAGGAAATCATCGGATATTCCATGCCGCCTTGTGGACCATTGACCGATTGCGCAACGGGATACGGATAATCGAGACTGAATTTGTTGTATTGCTCTATCGTGTGAATCACCGCTTGCGTTGAATACTGGCCCCACAAAGGATTGGCTTCTTTCGGGTAGAACGACATGGCTAAACCATTGCTACTGCCGGTCTTGTAGCCTTGTGCATCCCAGATAAATTTGCGAGAAGATGCCCAAGCAAAATCGCGTACATTTTTCGCTTTGAAGTGCCATGTTTTTTGTGATGTCGCACGCGATTTTTCTGCTTTCTCGGCTTCTGCCTGCGTCACGATCAGTACAGGTTTAGACGCATTGCGGGCTTGCGCTAAGCGCTCACGTTGCATCGCATTTAATACTGCATCAGGATTACTCAATTCACCGGTGGCTGAAACCACATGATCGCCAGGCAAAGTGATTTGAACATCGAAGTCGCCAAACTCCAATGTGAATTCGCCAGAGCCTAAAAATTGTTTGTGCTGCCAACCAACTACATCATAGTAAGCCGCCATGCGTGGATACCAGTGTGCGATTTCGAAGATATCGTTTTTATCTTCTTTGAAATGCTCATAACCGGTACGTGCCCACAACACCATGCCATCGTTGATATTGTGTTTCCAGTCCAGACTAAAGGTAAATTTTTCGCCGGGCTTTAAACTCTGTGGCAAATCGATGCGCATCATGGTGCGATTGATCACGTATTTAAGTGGCTGACCATTGGCTGCTTTCACGCTACCAATTTTAAAGCCACCATCAAATTTTTCTTTTTCGTTTAAGGTATGCATGGCGGCAAAGCTCACGGCATTTGGATTCTTCCAAGCGTCACGGGATGGATAGGTCGCTGTCGTGTTCGCATCGGAATCCTTTTTGAAAATATTTTGGTCTAATTGCAACCACAGATAGTTCAGGGTGTCCGGCGAATTATTGTGATAGGTGATGGTCTCTGAACCCGTAATGCTGCGTTTGTCTTCATCCAAACTGGCGCGGATCACGTAATCAGCGCGTTGCTGCCAATATGCGTGACCTGGCGCCCCTGATGCTGCGCGAGTCGCCGTCGGGGTTGGTAAGAGGTCTTCTAATTGCCTAAATTTGTCTTCGGTGGGCGATTGAGCAATCGCTGAAACACTAATGCCGAGTAGCATGAGTAGAGAAAAGAAACGCATAGAAATGGCTCCGGTAATGTTGATGTTGGTAAGTTTTGCGCCAGGATGGGTATCAATCATTATCCGGTGCTCGCCTGATGATTTGCGCTAGTTGGAACACAATTTTTACAATAAGTTCTCCAGAATACGCGTAGCCATCACGAAAGACAATGACGCAGCGCCAACCACATCTCTGCCTTGAGCGCGAAAGCCAAAGTGTAAGCGGGGCTGCTGGAAGGTAAATCTATTATTTGGAAATCTGAATGCTGTTGGCTGAGAATTTGACGGCCTATTTTGTTGGCAGTAGCACCATTGAGCGCAATTGTTCTTAGCTCAGGCAGCGACTTGATTAGGCCAAGCAAATCATTATCTGAACGCTCTCGAATCTGACTATCGAGGCTACCTCGACGATTAGCCTGTGCGACCACGTCCCACAAACCGATGTGATTCTCCAAGAGCGTTTGTAGTCTTTCCGAGTAAGACATGTCGACAAGATTGGTGTCGATAATCAGGCTTAATAAATGCCAAAAACGATTCTGTGGATGCGCATAGTACTGCTGTTGCTTTAAGGACGCATCACCAGGAAGACTACCAAGAATTAATACTCTGGTTTGGTCGTTGACGATCGGCGCAAAACTTTGTTTGATGTGCATAAATTCGGATGTGTCAGCGAGAGTTTGCTCAGGTTCATGTTAATCGGATTGATAATACCAGTGCTTTTTGGTGCAAATTGGCGAGTCTTGTCTGATTTCTTCACAGACATTTTTCTGCAGCACATAATAGAAACTGTGATTCGTTTTCAGTATGTGCTAATAGCAACTAGTAGTCCAAAGTCAGCCTCTCTTTTCAAACTGTTCAAATAGATCTTAATTGATTGATTTAAATCAAGAAATTGAGAATTAAAGTGTCCTTTTTTGGTGTCGGATTTGCTCACGATTGCAGCCTATGTTTATCTACTCTGCCCTATAGGTTTATTTTTACAACGCCCAATTGTGAAAAAACGTTAAACATAAATAGATGGCATACGGCAATAATTTCTTTCTGTTACTATCTAGCTCAAGCGATCAGATAATACCAATTTGCGCCATCGTATTTTTCTGAGCGTGTCGTAGTGAGCCCCATAGAGAGTATTCAAGCTGGTTGGTGATATGGCAGTTATCTTGATTTTTAGATAAAAAAATGTTGTAAAAAATTGGCAATATAGTTTTTTTAAGGAAATAACTTTGACGAATTTCTGAATATTGCTAGTATCAATTCAGCGTCATTCAAAGATCGATCGCGTTTCTGTTTTTTGATGTCTC